>CAIYGK010000001.1 GCA_903925725.1 uncultured beta proteobacterium
CAGAACCAGGCTGGTCATCTGTACAAAGTCCGTGTACTTGGCTTCCGGGCTGATCACCCAGCAGCGCGCCTCGGAATCACCAGACATCTTCCAAGCTGTTGATATTCAAGGACTTTTGTTCAGGACTTGTGCTTGGCACAAGCTTTGCTTATGCCTAGGCATCTGGTAACGAATTTATTGATGGAGAAAGAATCATGAGTGCACTGCGTAAAGTTCTGGTTGTTGATGACGACGCCGTTGTGGGCAAGAGTTTCAACCGTGTTTTGTCCGAGAAAAAGGGCTACGTTGTCACCACCGTAGAAAATGCCCATGAGGCGCTCAAGCAGATGCGTGAGCAGTCGTTTGATGTGGTCTTTACCGACATCAGGATGCCTGGCATGGATGGTGTTGAATTGGCAGAGCGGGTCAAGGCCAGCCAGCCCTGGACACCGGTCGTCATCATCACCGGTTATGGTACCGCAGAGCATGAAAACCGGGCCAAAGCCGCAGGTGTTTCAGACTTTGTACGCAAGCCACTCTCGCCCGAGATGATTGAAGAAAGTGCCGCCCATGCGCTGCGCGCACCGGTTGCAGTCCCTGCAGCGCAGGCAGTTGCCGCGCCTGCTGAGCAGCTTGAGCTTGAAGCGCCGGCAGAGGAGAGCCGCATCAAAAACGTCGCTCTCTTCCTGGCAGCCCCGTTCATCGGCCTGGCCTATGCAGTGATGCTGCCCTTGGTTGGCTTCGCGATGCTGGCATGGACCGCCTGGAAAGCGATGAATGTCAATCCGGCTGCCAGAAAAGTGCTGGCCCATGTTAAGAGCGTGGCACTCTTTGTTGCCGCGCCTTTCATCGGTCTGATTTATGCAGTCAGCCTTCCTTTCGTCGGAATGGCCATGCTGGTCATGGTTGCAGGCAAGGCCTTGCTGGCCAACAAGCAGACTGCCTGAGGCGCTGACCCCAGCCGAGATATTTTCAAACAGAACGCCCCCGGTTAACCGTCGGGGGCGCTTTACTTTCAGCCTGCAGCGAGCTGCCCGGCAAAAGTCCTGATGCCACGCAGCATCATTTCAATCGACACCGCCACCAGCACCAGACCCATCAGGCGCTCCAGCGCCACCACAAAGCGGTCACCGGCGATGCGCTGGATGCGCTCTGCCAGCACCAGCACCACTGCGCTCACGGCCATCGTGACGCAAAGCGCAGCGACCCACTCCAGACGCCGCTCGGGCGCTTGCGAGACCAGCAGCAGCACGGTGGCGAGGGCCGACGGGCCAGCGATGGCGGGAACGGCCAGCGGAACAATCAGCGGCTCGCCCGGCATCTCGTCCGTTTCGGATTTCGGTGGCGGAAAAATCATGCGCAGCGCGATCAGAAACAGAATCACGCCGCCGCCAATCTGCAGCGACAACTCGCTCAGATTCATGACCCGCAAGAATCCATCACCGACAAACATGAAAGTCAACAGCAGGACGAAGGCAATCAGGACCTCGCGCAGAATGACCCAGGGCCGGCGCTGAACCGCCACGTTCTTCAGCGCGTTGGCAAAGATCGGAATATTACCGACCGGATCGGTGATCAGAATCAGCAGGATGGTGGCTGAAACAAAGGTGTAATTCATACCCGCAGGATAGCAGGCCGGCGCGGCTTCAGCGCTCCAGTTTTTCCTGGCAGGCAATGCAACGCGGCGCTTCTGGCGCGGCATGCAGCCGGCCCGCCGGGATGTCAACGCCACAGTCCAGACACTGGCCATAGCTGCCGGCTTTGATGCGCTCAAGAGCTGCGTCAATCAGTCGGATCTCCGCTGATTCGTGGTCATCCAGTGCAAATTCCAGATCGCGCGCACTGTTCACCTGGGCATCGGAATCCTCGACGCGGCTGAAGTGCTCTGCCGAAGCCTCAGCCCGACCAACTTTGCCGCCACGCAGCGTAATCAATTGCTCCATCAGACTGGCGCGCTGGGCCAGTAATTGCTTCTGGAACGGGGCCATACTTCTTGTACTCATGAGGAACTCCTCCATTGACGTGAATCTTCAGCATGCGCTGTTGAACGTCCGCTGTGTTTGATGAACGTCAATCAGCAAACGGAAAACCGCACTTTCAGTCATAATGCGCGGCCGTGCAAACCCTGCGTCAGACTTACCCATGCCCGTGGGCCTTGATACAACCGTTAGAAAACAGATGAAACTGAAATCCCTTGCCCTCATCGCTGCCTTGGCCTGCGGCGCTGCTTACGCCCAGAATGTCGAAATCAGGGAAGCCTGGATCCGGACCTCAGTGCCAGGACAGAACGCCACCGGTGCCTTCATGAAGATCACCGCGAAGGATGGCGTCAAGCTGGTTGGCGCTTCGTCTCCTGCGGCCGGTGTCGCGGAAGTCCATGAAATGAAAATGGAAGGCGACGTGATGAAGATGCGAGCCGTCAGCGGCGGCCTCGATATTGCCGCCGGAAAGACCGTGGAGCTCAGACCGGGTGGCTACCACGTGATGCTGATGGACTTGAAAGCCGCGTTGCAGAAAGACAGCACGATTTCTCTGACCCTGGTGTTCAAGGACGCCAAGGGCGCCGAGAGCAAAGTCGAACTCAAGGTCCCCGTGTCCACCACTGCGCCGGGAGCAGTTGCGGCCAAAGCCGGTGATATGCCGGCCATGGACCACAGCCAGCACAAGCCCTGAGACCCGCTATTTCACGGCTGCAGCGTCGGTGATACGGTAATACAGCCCGTACGGGTCATCCTTCAGGACGGCGAAGCGTCCTTGCACTACCACCACATCCAATGAGTATTTCACGGGCGTCCTGGTTTTAACTTCGACCATGCTCTCCGGGCCTCCCGGGACACAGAAAGAACAGGTCATGGGCACGGAGGTGAGCAGAAAGTGCGTCTGCTTTTCGCCTGGATCCAGAGGCATCATGAAGCCCTGAATGCGCTGGGTCTTTTCGCTCAGTGCCTGCACATTGGGTGGAAAGTTGGGCAGCAGCCGGTTCTTGACGGTCTGCGTTTTCACATCGGTAAGCACCGACCAGGCCAACACATCGGCGCGCTCGGTCAGCGGCGCAAACGGACTGTCCGGGCTGTGCACACCAGGACCTGTTCCGCCAACCGGAAGTGGGGAGTTGAGCTGCGCCAGAGCGCCCAAAGGCAAGAGACAAGCCAGCGCCAGACCGGCAAGGGACCCTGCTGTGACTTTCATGAATTCATTGTCCTTGAAGAAGTTCCAAAACACTGACCCGATAAGCACCCCAAGCCGGCAACAGCGCCGCCAGCATGGACACTGCAAGCGCTATTGCCGGTACCAGCCACAATTCGCTCGGCCAGACCATGCCGCCGACGAGCAGTGAATTATCCAGCCGCAGCAGCCAGCCCAGCGCGCTAGCCATGCCCTGCCCGGCCAGCAGTCCCAGCGCAGCGGCCAGCAAACCGAGCCAGAGCGCTTCAAGCAACAGCAAGGCCGCCAGCTTGCGCGGCGGCGCCCCCAGCATGCGCAGCAGCGCCAGATCGCCCCTGCGCTCGCGCACTGCGCTCCACAATGCAATGAAGACGCTCAGGCCGGCAGTGAGCAGGAGCACAGCGGTAAATGCGCGCAGCACGTCAGTGCCCAGCCCGAGCATGCTCAGGAGCCGCGTGATCTCCAACGCCGGCGCAGCCGCCTGCATGGCGGTGTTGCCATTGACGTAACGCGGCAGGCTCATCGCCGCCAGTGGCGTCTTGTAACGCAGCAGAGCCAGGGTTACTTCACGTCGCTCAATCACGTGGCCAGCCTCGTCATCGGCCGCCGCGCTGTGCCCTTCATGTACCTGCCAGACCGATGCGCTGTCGGTCAATATCAGCCGGTCAAGCACGCTGCCGCTGGGCGCCAAAATGCCGACCACAGTGTAAAAATTCTCACCGTGCGCGTGACCACCGGCGCCCAGGCCATGCGAGCCAACGAAGGTCTGACCGACAGTCTTGTCCAATTTGCGCGCAGCGATGGAACCCAGCACGACCTGCATCGGTCGCGTCCAGAGCTGACCCTGCGCCAGTTGCGCCCGGTAGTGCGTGATGTAGTCGTGCGTACTACCGACGATGCGAAAGCCTTCAAAGCTGTCGCCCAGACTGAGCGGGATCACCTGCGCCACCAGCGGATGATTCTCCAGTTCCAGCACGGCTTTGAGTGGCACATTGCCAGGCGGCACATCTATGTGGAACACGCCCGAAAGAATCAATTGCATGGGGCTGCCCTTGGCCCCCACCACCAGATCGATGCCCTGCAAGTCACGCTCAAAGGCCTTGCCCAGCTGGTGCGAGACCAGGAGCAGGAAGGTGATGGACGCCAGTCCCAGGCTCAACAGGAGCAGATTCAGCGCTGCCGCCAGTGGCCGCGACCACAGGTAAGACCAGGCCAGTGTCAGCGTTTTCATGACTGGCGACGCAACAGTTGCAGGCGTTGCAAACCGCGGGCACAGGCAGCGTCAGCGCTGAGCAGTGCTGCTACGCGGGCATCGTGCGCAGCAATCACCAGCGTGGCCGATCGCGACCGCGCCGTCGCCAGCAACAAGGCGATGGCGTCGGCTGCGGCCGCGTCATCCAGACTGGCGCTGGGCTCATCGGCCAGAATGACTTTGGGTTGGTGCAACACGGCGCGCGCCAGCGCCACACGCTGCGCTTGACCGCCGGAGAGTTGCGCTGGCTTGCGGTCGGCGAGGTCGGCAACCCCCAACGCGGACAAAGCCGCGTCGATGGCTGCCGGGTCTTCAACAAGGCCGCTGGCCCACTGCGCGAGCGCAAGATTTTGTCGCACCGTTAGCGCCGCGCTCAAGTGCAATTTCTGAGGCAGGAAACCAATAGTGCTGGCGCGCCATGCGTCAGTCGCCACTGAAGCAAGATCGTTCAGTGCCTGTCCGGCGACCGTCAACTGGCCTGACGTCGGTCGCATAAGACCTGCGATCAGCGCCAGCCAGGTCGACTTGCCGCAACCCGACGGACCACTGAGCAGCAACGTCGCACCTTGCGCCACCGTCACATCAGGGAAACGCAAGCTCGCTCCGCCAGCGTACTGGTAGCTAAGGCCCTGGGTGGAAATCATGGTTCATTATTACCCGCACAATGTGGAGTAAGCTGTCACCCATTGAGCGCTGACAGTTCCCATCAACCCCTTTGGAGATGCCATGAGTGATTCACAAAATTCCGGTTTCGGCAAATTCGTCCCTGGTTTTGATTTTCTCCAGAACCTGGCTAAAGGGGCCACACAAAACATTCCACAAATGCCCAATCTGGCCAACTGGATTGCGCCCACGCTGAACGTCGAGGAACTGGAAAAACGCATCGAAGAACTCAAGACTGTGCATTTCTGGCTGGAACAAAACTCCAAGGCGCTGGGCGCCACCGTGCAGGCGCTGGAAGTGCAGAAGATGACGCTGGCCACCTTGAAGGGCATGAACTTCAACATTGGCGACATGGCCAATGCGCTCAAGCTCAAGGCAGCCGACACCGTGTTCTCCGGCGTGCAACGCGTCACCGACAAGGCGGCCTCGACGGCCCAGAGCATCTCCGAGGTGGCGGCTGACGCGCAAGCTGTAGCCAAGAAAGTCCGCAAGGCCGCCAAGCCCGCTGCCACCGCTGCCGCAGGGATGGTCGACCCGATGCAGTTGTGGGGTTCACTGACGCAGCAGTTTCAGCAGATCGCCGCTAGCGCCATGAAAGATGCCGGCAAAAACACGGCTATCGACATGACCAAGAATATGGCCGCAGGCTTTGCCAAGGAAGCGGTCAAGGCAACGAAAAAAGTCGCTTCCAGTGCCGTCAAAGCCGGGACGGCATCCCGCAAAACGCCAAGAAAATAGTCGGATGAAGCTGTTTCCGTACGGTCATGCCACGCACCCGCAGTGGCGAATGGCGGCGGGCCTCGTGCTGGCACAGGTGCGCGCCCAGATGGCCCTGCACGACTACGCCAGCGCGCCGACGCTGGCACTGCTCTACATCACCGACCACTACGCGCAGGAGGCGCAGGCTATCCTGGATCATCTGAGCGCGGAACTGCCGGAAGTCACTGACTGGTCTGGTACGGTGGGCGTTGGCATCGCCTCCAACAACGTCGAATATTTTGACGAGCCCGCACTGACGCTGATGCTGTGCGAGTTACCTGGCGACCAGTACCGCGTGTTCTCCGGCGTGGCACCACTTGGCCTGGGTTTTGAAGCCCATACGGCCTTGGTGCACGCCGATGGCAACACGCCTGACCTGGCTGGACTGATTGAGGAAATGGCCTTGCGCACGGACTCGGGCTATCTGTTTGGCGGTCTGTCATCAAGCCGCTCCTCCATGCTGCAGTTTGCCGTGTGCGGCAATGGCAACATCAAAGGACACGGGGCGGCATCGGGCGTATTCGGCGGTGGCCTGAGCGGTGTCGCCTTTGGCGAGCGTGTGAGCCTGGTCTCGCGCGTAACACAGGGTTGTCTGCCCGTCTCCAAAGCGCATTGGGTTGGCGCTGCCCAAAACAATCTGGTGACACAGCTTGATGGCGAGCCGGCGCTGGACGTGCTGCTGCGCGATCTCAAAGTGTCACTGGACCAACCCGAGCAGGCGCTGCGCACCATCCGTGCCACGCTGGTCGGCTTGATGCGCCCGGGAGATCGGGGCGGAGCTACCGACGACGCCGTGGCCATTGGTCGCACTGGCAACTTTGGCAATGATGTGCTAGTGCGTCACATCATCGGCCTGGACCCGGCACGGCGCGCCGTGGCGGTGTCAGACCAGGTGCAGGAAGGCATGCAGTTGGCGTTCTGCCAGCGCAATGCGCAAGCAGCCAAAGCGGATTTGATGCGCGTCTGTGCCGAGATTCGGGAAGAACTCGAACCGGAAGAACTGCCGGTACAGGCGCTGGCGGCATTGACCGCCTCCGAGGCCGATGCCGCGCCCCATCCAGCGCGCGGCATCGCAGGTGCCATTTACGTCAGCTGTTCCGGGCGCGGTGGCCCACATTTTGGCGGGCCGAGCGCCGAAATGCAGATCGTGCGCCGGGCTCTCGGTGACGTGCCGCTGGTGGGTTTTTTTGCCGGCGGCGAAATCGCCCGCAACCACCTGTATGGCTATACCGGTGTGCTGACCGTGTTTACCGGGGAATAGACGTCGTCAGACGCCTCGCGAGCGATCCGCCTTGAACTGCGCCCGCAAAGTGCCGAACTGTCCGGCATCCAACGCCTCCCGCACTTCCCGCATCAGGTTCAGGTAGTAATGCAGGTTATGAATGCTGGCGAGCATGGGCCCCAGCATCTCGGCACAGCGGTCCAGATGGTGCAGGTAGGCGCGGCTGAAACCCTCGCGCCCGCCGTCCGCGTACGAAACGCCTGAACTGCCGGCGCAGGCGTAACAGGTGCATGTCTGGTCCAGCGGCTGCGGGTCCGTCTTGTGGCGTGCATTGCGGATCTTGAGGTCGCCGTAGCGCGTGAACAGTGTGCCGTTGCGTGCATTGCGGGTTGGCATCACGCAGTCGAACATATCCACGCCCTGCGCCACGCCTTCCACCAGATCTTCCGGTGTACCGACGCCCATCAGGTAACGCGGCTTGTGGGCCGGCAGGCGGTGCGGTGTGTGCGCCATGATGCGCAGCATCTCGTCTTTCGGTTCACCGACGCTGACGCCACCAATGGCATAACCGGGAAAGTTCATGTCCACCAATTCTCCCAGCGACTGCTCACGCAAGCGCTCGAACATACCGCCCTGCACAATGCCAAACAGCGCATTGGGGTTCTGCAACCGGGCGAATTCCGCCTGGCAGCGCCGGGCCCAGCGCAGACTGAGTTCCATCGAGCTGCGCGCCTCCGACTCGGTGGTGAGTTGGCCTTTGGTCTTGGGTTCGACTGAAATATAGGGTGTGCATTCGTCAAACTGCATGACGATGTCGCTGTTCAAAACAGTCTGAATCTGCATCGAAATCTCGGGTGTAAGAAACAGCTTGTCGCCATTGACCGGGCTGGAGAACTTGACGCCCTCTTCCGAAATCTTGCGCATCTCGCCGAGACTCCAGACCTGAAAGCCGCCCGAGTCGGTCAGGATTGGCTTCGTCCACTTTTCAAACGCGTGCAGCCCGCCAAACGCGGCCATCACGTCCAGCCCAGGGCGCATCCACAAATGAAAGGTATTGCCCAGAATGATCTGTGCGCCCATCGCCTCCAGGCTGGCCGGAGTGACACCTTTGACCGTGCCGTAGGTGCCAACCGGCATGAAGATGGGCGTTTCCACGACGCCGTGCTTGAGCCGCATCCGGCCCCGGCGGGCGTGGCTGCCTTGGTAGCCACACTCTGGCGTGGCAGGATCGCTCTTCAGCAGCTCGAATTCAAGCATGCCGGGTCTTGGGTGTAGCGCGCGCCAGGATCGCCGCGCAGTCAACGCCACTCGGCAAGGTGCCGTAGTTATGGTGGCCGGCTTGCTGCAGGCGCGACTGGCAGAAGGCATCACTCACAAACGACGGTGCATGGCGGATCAGGAGTGACGCCTGCAGTGACAGGGCCATGCGGTCCACCAGATCTCGGGCGCGGTACTCGACATCGCGCACATTCCTCAGATCTTTCAGCAAACCAGCAACCAACTGATCGAGCGCCGCGTTGGCGCCCCGCGCCTGCGCCACTTCCGCAAAGAAGGCGTCAATCACCGCCGGTGTTTTCGAGATGGCGCGCAGCACATCCAGGCATTGCACGTTGCCGCTGCCTTCCCAGATGGTGTTGACCGGCGCCTCGCGATAAAGGCGCGGCATCATGCTGTCTTCCATCACGCCGCTACCACCAATGCACTCCATCGCTTCATAAGCATGGTTCGGTGTGCGCTTGCAGATCCAGTACTTGCCGACCGCTGTGACCAGGCGCACCAGCAAATCTTCCTGTTCAAGATCGCGACGGTCCATGGCACGCGCCATGCGCATGCTCAGCGTCAGGGCCGCTTCGCTTTCCAGCGCCAGGTCCGCCAGCACGTTCTGCATCAGCGGTTGCTGGTTCAGAACCTTGCCAAATGCCGAACGGACCGAGCAATGGTGCAGCGCTTGAGATGTCGCCATGCGCATGCCGGCGCTGGAGCCAATCATGCAGTCAAAGCGCGTCATGCTGACCATCTCGATGATGTTGCGCACGCCGCGCCCCTCTTCACCCACCATCCAGGCCAGTGCGCCACGCAACTCGGTTTCGCTCGATGCGTTGGACGCGTTGCCCATTTTCTTTTTCAGACGCAATACCTGCATCGCGTTTTTTGTGCCATCGGGTCGCCAGCGCGGCAACAGGAAGCACGACAGCCCAAGTGAGGTTTGCGCCAACACCAGAAAGGCGTCGCACATGGGTGCCGAAACAAAATACTTGTGTCCCACCAGTTCATAGGCCTGCCCCGGGCCACCACTGCCAATGGGATAGGCGCGCGTGCTGTTGGTTCGCACGTCGGAGCCGCCCTGCTTTTCCGTCATCGCCATGCCGATGGTGACGCCCTGTTTTTGTTCCACGGGCACATTGCGCGGGTCGTACACCCTGGCCGTGACCTTGGGCGCCCAAACACCAAGCAGATCGGTTTGCAGACGCAGTGTCGGCATGGCCGCAAAGGTCATGGTGATGGGGCAGCCGTGACCCGCTTCCACCTGGGTGTGCAGGTAGTTCCTGGCAGCGCGCGCCACATGGGCGCCAGCGCGAGGCTCGGTCCAGGGCGAGGAGTGCAGGCCATGTTCGATGGCGGTCTTCATGAGCTGGTGATAAGCGGGGTGAAAACTCACCAGATCAATCCGATTGCCAAAGCGATCGTGGCTGTCAAGCTCGGGGATGAATTTGTTAGCCAAACGGCCCAGTTCAAGATAGTCGGCTGATCCCGTCATCTTGCCGAAGGCGCTGAGTTCCTCCTGCGCCCAGGCCGCGCCTTCGCGCTGCACTGCCTCGCCCAGTGCGGTGTCCTGGCGGTACATGTTGTAGTCGACCAAGTCGGTCGAGAGGTTCTCCACCTGATGCGTTTCCGAGAGGTAGATCGAACCTGGGGAGGCTTCAATGCGCGTGTTCATTTTGGCAGTATAAAGTCTCGCCAACTGAACATTTACGGTGGCCCGGCAGCGCTCCAGCCACCGCCGAGTGCCTTGATCAGGTCCAGTGTGGCTTGCAGCCGGCTCTGGCGAATTTGTGCCAGTTGATCGTCGGCCTGAAACAGGGTGCGCTGTGCGTCCAGTAGCACCAGCAGGTCGTCGCTGCCCTCGCGGTAGCGCACTTCGGCCAGACGCAGCACCCGTGTCGCCTGATTCTGCGACTGTGTCAGCAAGAGTTCCTGTTCTCCAGCGCCGCTGCGCGCCGCCAGCGCGTTTTCCACATCCACCAAAGCCGCCAGCACGGCTTTGCGGTAGCCAAACACTAGTTCGCGCTCCTTCGATGTCGCCAGATCCACCTGGGCGTTCAGGCGACCGGCATCAAAGATCGGCTGCAAAAGGGAGGCACCGATCGAGAATGCGAGTGCCGGATTGCGAACCAGATCGGTCAGTGAACTGCTGGCAGCGCCCGCCGAACCGGTCAGGGAAATCGACGGTAACAACGCCGCGCGCGCCACAGCAAGGTTCGCGTTGCCGGCTGCAAGCTGGGCTTCCAGGCTGGCCAGATCAGGGCGGCGCAATAGCAGACTGGCCGGAACACCCGCAGCAACATCCGGAACGATCACTCCCGGCAAAGTCTCGTTGCCAATGTCAAGGTCCTGCGGTGGCGTGTCCACCAGCAACGCCAGCGCGTAGCGGATCTGGCGAACCTGCAGCTCCAGCGGCAACAAGGCCAGCTGCTGTCCAAGCAGCACCGTTTGCTGGCGTGCCACATCAAGTGCCGAGACCGCGCCGTTGTCAGCGCGCACTTTGACCACCTTGAACACACGTTCTGCAACGCCCATGTTTTCCTTGGCCAGTCTGACACGTTCATGCAGGGACAGCAATTGAAAATAGGCTGTGGCCACGCCACTGGAGAGCGTCACGCGCACTGTCTCGCGGTCAAAGCGGCTTGCGCGAAGTGCAAACTCCGCAGAACGCAATGCCGAGCTGTTCTGGCCCCAGAAATCGAGTTCATAGCTGGCGCTGAGCGCTACGTTCAAAGCGCTGGCACTGGAGCCGGCATCCACATTGCCGCGCGCATCGTGCCGCGCGGCACTGGCACTGAAGGCCAGCACCGGAAACAGCGATGCGTTGGCCACCCTGGCCTGTGCCTCGGCCTGGCGCACGCGCTCGGTGGCGATGCCCAGATCCGGGTTGGCAGTCAGTGCTGCGGTGATCAATGCCGACAGTTCAACTGAACCAAAGCCGCGCCACCAGTCGGCAGCGCTCGCCGTACCGACCGGTGTGGCGGAGCCGATGTACGTCGAGGGCAACCGCACGGCGGGCGCGGGCGCCTCGGTGTACGTGGCGCAGGCGCTCAAAGCCGTGATGACTGCCAGGCCGCCAAGCACGCGAAGCCCGACAAAGGAGTAGCGATCTTCTTTCATCATTTCCCCAATGCCACAACCGGATCCACCTGCGCCGCCTTGCGGGCCGGAAAGTAGCCAAAAACAAGGCCAATGGCCAGCGCGCAACCAAAGGCCAGTAGCACCGGCGTCAGCGAAAACTGGATCGGCGTGCCAAAGGCTCCGATCAGGGCCGCGGCCGCCATGCCCAGTGCCACCCCAATCGCGCCGCCCAGCACCGACACAACGAGTGCCTCGGTCAGGAACTGCTGAAGAATGTTGCGCATGCGCGCGCCGGTGGCCATCCGGATGCCGATCTCGCGTGTGCGCTCAGTCACGCTGACCAGCATGATGTTCATCACACCAATGCCGCCCACCAACAAGGAGATGGCCGCCACGGATGCCAGCAGGACCGTCAGCGTGTTCTGCGTCTCGGATGCGGTCTCGATGATGGAAGCCATGTTGCGGATCTGGAAGTCAAGCGTGCCGTGACGTTGCTGCAGCAACTCTGTCACAGCGTCCTGCGTCGCGTCGATCAATTCGACGTCGTCAACGGCAACCGTGATATTGCGTAAAAAGCGCGCGCCGAACAGGCGCAAACTGCCCGTGGTCAGCGGCAGCATCACGACATCGTCCTGGTCCTGTCCACCGGCGGCTGCGCCACGTGCTGCCATGACACCGATGGCCTGAAACATCACGTTGTTCAGAACGACGTACTTGCCGATCGGGTCCTGCTCCTTGTCAAACAGATTGTCGACCACGGTCTGGCCCAGTACGACCACGGCGGCATAACTGCGCACGTCATCGTCCGAGAAGAAGATTCCCCTGGCCAGAGGCCAACTGCGCGCTGTCGGAAAAGTTGCCGTCGTGCCGGTGGCCGTGGTCTGGTAGTCGGCATTGCCGACGCGCACCGTCACTGAGCCGCCCAACTCCGGTACCGCCGCCAGCACGTTGGGCAGTGCGGCAAGCGCCACCGCATCGTCCGGAATCAGGGTCGCCACACTGCCGCCAGCGCCCCGGCGGTTGGGTGCCACCGGGCGCACCAGCAACAAGTTGGTACCCATGGCACTGATGCGTGTCAGCACCGCCTGCTTGGCACCGTCGCCAATGGCCAGCATGGTGATCACCGAGCCGACGCCAATGACGATTCCCAGCAGGGTCAGAACAGTACGAAACAGGTTGGAGTGGAGCGCGCGCACGGCTGTCTTTGCCGCCTCCAGCAGTCCGCCAGCGAAATCTCCGCCACGGTCGCGCTCGGCGGGAGCGGCAGTATCGGAAACTGTTTTGGGTTCGCCGGGACCGCTGTCTTCAACCACCAGCCCGTCCTTGATGTGGATGATACGCCTGGCCTGCTGGGCCACCTCAATTGCATGGGTAATCAGGATGATGGTGTGACCACGGTCCGACAGGTCTTTCATCAAGGCCATCACCTCGACGCCACTTTGCGTGTCCAGCGCACCAGTCGGTTCGTCGGCCAGCACGATGCGCCCGCCGTTCATCAGCGCGCGCGCAATCGACACCCGCTGCTGCTGACCGCCGGAGAGTTGACTGGGTCGGTGACCGAGTCGCTCGCCCAGACCCAGCGTGCCCAACAATTCCTTGGCACGACGGGTTCGCTCGGCTGGTGGCACGCCGGAATAAATGGCTGGAACCTCAACGTTCTCGACGGCCGTTGCGGTGGCAATCAGGTTGTAGCTCTGGAACACGAAGCCGAAGGCTTCGCGCCGCAGACGCGCCAGTTCGTCGCGCCCGAAACCGGACACGTCTTCACCAAGGAAGCGGTAGCTGCCCTCGGTGGGGCGGTCCAGACAACCCAGAATGTTCATCAGTGTCGTCTTGCCGGAGCCCGACGCGCCCATGATCGCGATGAACTCACCGGCGTAAATTTTCAGGTTGATGCCGTGCAAGACCTCGACATCCAGGTCACCGCTGCGATAGGTCTTCTTGATGTTGCCGAGTTCTATCAGGGGCACTGCCGCGCTTTGACCCGCCTTGCCGCTATCTGGAGCAGCATCCGGTTTCAATGCGGACCACCTTGCCCCTGACCCATGGTCATGGCACTGCCGGTGGCCGGTGTGTCGGGCCGGGCTGCGGCCTTGCTGCCGATGACAACGATTTCACCGGGGGCCAGCCCGGTGACAATTTCTGCCGCCACCCGCGTCATGACGCCGACCTTCACGTCACGCACTGTCGCTGCCCCCTTCTTGTCGACCACACTGACCTGTGCCATCCCATCGCGAAACTGGGCGCGCGGATCGGTGCTTTGTGCCGCGCGACCTGGCCTGGTATTGCCAGCGACTTTGCCTTGCGCGCTGCCGGGACGCAGTGCCGTCAAAGGCACCTGAACAGCATTTTTGGCACTGGCCAGCACAAAGAACACCTGCGCTGTCATTTGCGTCATCAACTGCTGTTTCGGGTTGGGCACGTCAAACAGGGCGTCGTACAGCACCACATTGTTCAGCACGTTGGGTGTCGGCGGAATCTGGCGCAACTTGCCGTAATAGCGTTGGCTGCTGCCACCCAGCGTCGTGAAGTAGACATCCATGCCGATTCTCAACTTGGGCACGTCGGCCTCCGACACCTGGGCCTGCACCGTCATGATGGAGAGATCCGCAATGCGCATGACAATCGGCGCCTGCTGATTGGCGTTCAGGGTCTGCCCCTGTTTGGCAGCTTGCGATACCACCGTTCCGGCAATCGGCGCATAGATCTTGGTGTAACTCAGATTGGCGTCGTCACCACGCAAGGTGGATGCGGTCTGTTCCATCTGCGCCTTGACGCTCTGGACCTGAGCACGCGCCGAGCGTGTCGCAGCCTCAGCGCTCTGCAGCGCCTCAGCGGTACTGGCTTCCTCACGCATCATGTTGGTCTGGCGTGTGAGCTGCAACTCTGCCAGCACCTGTTGCGCCTCTTTATCGGTGAGCTGTGCCGCCTGATTGCTTAATTGAGCGCGATCCGCGTCGGCCTTCGACTGGTATACCGACGGGTCGATTTCGGCCAGCAACTCTTTCGCTTTCACGACCGAGCCGACATCCACCAGCAGGCGCTTGAGCTGACCCGAGACCTGCGTGCCCACATCGACAAATTCCTTTGGCTGCAAGGAGCCGGTGGCCGTGATCGTGTCTTCCAGGTCACCCTGGACAACCACCGCCGTGAGCACATTCTTGCTTGCGTCCTCCGGAGCCAGCCAGGCACGCCAGCCGTAATAGCCACCCGCCGCCACGAGCAAGCCAGCCGCAGTCAGCAAGGCCAGTCGGAGCTTCAATTGTTGAGCAATAGTTGCAGGATGATGCCGGTGGCGATCGCGACCAGAACGTAGTCACCGCCGCTTTGCACCCAGTGGTAGCCACGCGGTGGTGCGCTCAGGTTGTGGGAACGCCAGTCCTCCACCACGTACTGGTGCGAGCGGTACTGCATTGGCATGCGTCCACCGCGGTAATACGCATGGTCAGGGCCGGCGCCGCGTTCCTGATTGCGTTCATTGTTGTTGGCAAATGCCCGGTTCTGCCCGCGATTCGGTTGCGGCCTTTCCATGTCGCGCCGACCCTGCTCGTTGGGCCGCTGCCCCCGTTGTTGCTGTTGGGAATCCCGATTGTTTCGGTCGTTGTCGCTGTTGCCCTGGGCAAAAGCGTAGGGGCCCGTCAACAGGGACAGGGTGATGGCAGCGCAGATGACTTTCTTGCTATGCATGGAGTACTCCAGTGGTAAGGAAAGGGAACGTCAGATCAGGGTCAACGATAGCGCTGCGATGAAATTGAAACTGTGCGGCAACGCACCGACGAGCCAGGACTTCATGAACAGAATGCGACAACTGACAACGCCCTGTCGTCCGCATATTTTTGAAAGCTCCCATGAAAACAAACCGGCTTTTTCCTTCTTTGCTGCTGGCACTGTGCCCAGCCGTCTTCGCGCAGCAGTTTCCTGCAGCAGGTGGCCAGATGCAGCAGATCCCTCCCGTGCCTGTGCCGCAAAGGAATTTGCCGAATTTCGAGCTCAACCCCTCGGCCTTGCCACCCACGGCGCCGGTTGACAGCGCCAGAATCGTTGTCAACAGCCTGCAACTCAGCGGCGTACAGGTCTTTGCCGAGTCGGACCTGCTCGCGCTCACCGGCTTCAGCGCCGGCAGCCTGCTCAGTCTCTCGGAACTGCGCAGCATGGCTGCAGCGATCGCTGATTTCTATCACCAGCACGGCTACTTTGTGGCGCAGGCTTACCTGCCGGCACAGGATATCCAGAACGGTGTCATCACGATCGCCGTGATGGAAGGCCGCTACGGCAAGGTCACCCTGAACAACCAGAGTCCGGTCTCCACCGACCTGGCACAAGGCCTGCTGCGGGGTCTGAACAGCGGCGACGCCGTGACCACTTCATCGCTTGAGACGCCACTGTTGCTGCTCTCAGACCTGCCAGGTGTGCGGGTCAGCTCCACCCTGACACCGGGTGCGACCATGGGAAGCTCGGACCTGATGGTTGATCTGGCACCAGGGGAGCGCGTTTCCGGCAGCATCGATGCCGACAGCGCCGGCAACCGCTACACCGGCGCCAACCGGGTCGGGGCAACGGTCAACTGGAACGAACCCCTTGGGCTGGGCGATGTGGCGTCGCTGCGCGCGCTCAGTTCGGGCGAAGGGCTGAACTATCTGCGTGGCTCCTACCAGATGCAGTTCGGTCGAGCCACGGCCGGCGTCGCCTATAGCGCCCTGCGTTACAAGCTGGGGCAGGAATTCGAAAGTCTTGGTGCGCATGGGACGCAGGAGATTGCCAGCCTGTACGGTAGTTACCCCCTGATTCGCTCACGCAACAGCAATCTTTACGCCGGACTGGTGCTGGAGGATAAAACCTTTCAGGACATTGTCGATACCAGCGCCACCGTCACCGACAAACGCGCCCAGGTGCTGACGGCCAATCTGAACGGTGAACAGCGTGATGCTGGCGGAATCAGCGGCTACTCGCTGGCCTGGAGCGCCGGCAATATTGATATGCAAACGCCCGCCATGCAGGCCATTGACGCCGCGACGGCGCAAAGCAACGGCCACTTCAACAAGCTCGGCTTCCGTTTCACCCGGCTGCAGGGCCTTGGCAATACCTTCTCGCTTTGGGCTTCCCTCAGCGGACAACTTGCTTCCAAAAATCTGGATGTCTCGGAAAAGATGGAACTTGGCGGCATGTACGCTGTGCGCGCCTACCCGGAGGGTGAGGCTTACGCCGATCAGGGCTACCTGCTAACGCTCGAAGCCCGAGTTCAATTGGCAAAGTTTTCTGAACAGATGCCCGGGCAGTTGCAGTTGATCGGTTTTGTGGATACGGGCAGCGTGGACATCAACCGCTCCCCCTGGTCGGCTGGTGCCAACCGCAGAACCCTCAGCGGTGCTGGTCTTGGCTTGAACTGGTCTGAGACGAACAACTTTATGGTGCGCGCTTACTACGCCGTCAAGGTAGGCGATGAAGTGGCGAAATCTGCTCCAGATGCATCGGGTCGATTCTGGATTCAGGCTGTGAAATATTTCTAGCCACTGCCATCCCAAAAGATCTCACACGTCACAAACATTTTGAAGAACATTGGAGTCCCCTCATGAACTGCAGCTACCGATCCATCTGGAACGAAACCACCGGCACCTTTGTTGCCGCCTCCGAAAACGCCAAAGGCGCGGGCAAGAAGGTCTCTTCCTGTAGCCATGCGACAGGTTTGGGTGCGCGCTTCGCCCTGAAGGCCCTGTCTGTCTCCCTCTTGCTCTCGTTCGGGGCGAATCTCTACGCGCTGCCCACCGGCGGCGTCGTCGCCGCGGGCAGCGCCAGCATCAGCAGTACCGCACTGACGAGCACCATCACCCAGTCCAGCCAGAACGCCGCCATCAACTGGCAGGGCTTCAACATCGCCTCGGGCGAGGCCGTGCGCTTTGCGCAACCCAACAGCAACTCGGTGATGCTCAATCGCGTACTGGGCTCAGACCCTTCGGCCATCTTCGGCAGTCTCTCTGCCAACGGCAAGGTGTTCCTGGTCAATCCGAACGGCATCCTGTTTGGCCAAGGCGCGTCGGTCAATGTGGCCGGCCTCGTGGCCTCGACCCTGAACATTGCTGACAGCGACTTCATGGCGGGCAACTACAAGTTCTCCGGCAGTGGCAGTGGCGCTGTCGTCAATCAGGGAAGCATCCAGGCAGACGGTGGCTTTGTCGCCCTGCTGGGCGCCAGCGTCAGCAATGAAGGTGTGATTCTGGCCAAGCTGGGCACAGTGGCGCTGACCGCCTCGCCATTCACACGCAACGCCAGCTTGTGCGTGGGATCATGCTTCACCGCCACCTTCATCACCGGCAGGTTGGGATGGAAACTCTCCTGCGGATGCAACCATTCATCGCCAGGCTTGGCTTCTGCCAGCCAGAGTTGGTCATACGGCAGGCTTTCCATCAGACGCGTCCTATCTTCATCGACAGGGCTTGCGGCAGGACTCGCTGCCTGCGCGCCAGCTTTGCGTTGCACATGAAAGTCGGCACGCCACAAACTGCCGCCGCGCAGATTGACAAATTGCGAATACGCGCGTCCGGCAAAACGGTTGTTGGCGTGGCAGTCAAGCACCTCGTATTCCTTCGGCAGTGAATCGAGATCGAGCTGCACGACATGAGTTCCGGCACGCAGGTTGTCGATGTGCCAGCGGCCTTCCTTGTCGGTCAACACGTAACTGCCGTCCTGCAATACCACGCGGGCATTGACCAGGCCTTTGGCATGCAAGTCTGCCTTGTTGTCGCACGAACCGTCGATCACGCGACCGATCAGGATGGCTTTGTTGCGAAACAGGTCTTTGCGGCTCCAAAAGAAACTGATTCACCATGCTGACCAGCGCCATCAGCGCTGCGCCAGTGGCGGCTGCAAACAAAATCGCCTTCAGAGGGTCGTCCCGGATCGCGCCCGCCGTGTTGTCGGAGGCGTGTTGTGCCTTGTGCAGCAACTGCCTGGAGCTGTCGCGCACGTTGTCAAGCGCTTCGTTGGCGAAGCGCCTGGTCGACGTGATGGCGTGATCGGCGGAGTGCAGAGCCTGCTCGGCAAGGTCGCCGGCATGTTCCACAGTTTGATGGTCAAGCATGGGATTTCCTAAGAGTTGGTTTGAATGAATTGGTCGCGGCGAGATCAGCGGCTTCTGAGGATGCCAAACAGGAAGCTGGCCACTGCCAGAATCAAAAAGACGGCAAACAGGATTTGTCCGATCTGTACCGCACTGGCAGCAATACCACCAAAGCCAAACAGCGCGGCAAACATGGCGATGACAAAGAACACAAGGGCATAGTGCAACATGGGAAGTTTCCTTGTCTACACCTTGCCAAAGTTCGCCTTGGCTTGCGTCAGGCAGTTGTCCTTGGCCGTGGAGGCGAAAGCGTCACATTTTTCTTTTTCCACCTTGTACTGAGCCTCGCGCTTTTGGGCGGCTGCGTCGTTGCGGACATCCGCCTTTGTGGTTTCAGCCTGTTTGACGGCGATGTTGGTGTTTGCATTGGCCAGTGTGGTCTTCAGCTTCACCTCGGCGTCGGCCGTGGCAACAGTCCGAGCAGCCTTGGCCTCCTTGACGCAGACGTCCTTGACGTTGCCAGACAGATCATCGCAGCGCTGCTTCGCCACTGCGTAGCCTGCATCTGCGCTGGCCAGCTGGACTTTGTAGCTGGCATGCGAGCTCGGCTTGTAATTGGCCTCAAGCTCGGCTTTGGCGATCTTTTCCGTTCCCTTAGCCTGCGCAACACAGATGTCTTTGGCGTTGCCGGAGAGCGAAGCACAAGCCGCCTTGGCGGTCTTGTACTCGGCTGCAATGCGGTTTTTGGCAAGCTTGTAGTCGGCTTTGGGGATGCCTTGCGCCATCGCGCTGGCACTAAGTACGAGGCCGATCGCAAGTGCGACGGCCCCGCTATGGCTTTTTGTCATGGGATTTCCTTGATTGAAACTGCTTAGTGTTTTTCCGCAACGTGCTTGACCGCTTGACGCGCGTCCTTGACAACTTCCTTGGCATCGCCGAGCCGCTGCTCCGCCTTGCCCAGCACCTGCTTGTGAATTCCCTTGGCCTGCTGTTCCTTGCTGCCAAGTAACTTGCCAGCCTCTTCCTGGACTTTTCCGGCCATGTCCTTGATAGCGCCTTGAGCCTGGTTTTTGTTGATCATGATGATTCCTTTATATGAGTTGGTTGATTGACGGATGAATGTTATGAAAATGCCAACAAGTCTTCTGTGCGCTTGCATACATAAGCGCGAATTGCTGGCATGTGTGGGCCAAGGGCGACGCAGTGAGTGACTCCGCGAATGTCCGCAGGACGGAGGACAGCCGCGGAGCTGAGTGCCCCGTCAGCCTGATTCAACCGACTGGCCGAAATCAACTCAACCAGCGCTGGCACCAGCCCAGTGCCAGTTCCAGATTGGCTTCGGCCGCAGGACTCAGCGGCGCACCCAGTTCGAAGGCTTCACCGCGAATCGCGAGCAGCATGGCGGGTGGTGGCAACTGGCCATGCAGGTCGCAAAACACCTGCAGCAAGGCTGGGGCTGACAGGGTGTGTGTGGTCACACTGGCGTCACTGGCTGGGGCCAGCTCTGTCACGTCGAAGGGGGTGCGACAGGTCAGGCTGGCATCGACAAAAAGCACGCGCGAACGACCTGCCAGATCCAGTGCATGCTCGACCTGCAACTGGTAGTCCTCAAGAAAGTCCACGCTCAGGCCAGCTGGCACCAAGGGGCGCAGCCGATCAAGGAACATGGGGCCGAGCGCATCGTCGCCACGACTGCGGTTGCCCCAGGCAAACACCAGCAGCGGCGCGACGGGCCCGGTCAAGGCCTTCAACGCGTCAACACTCCTTGCTGCGACTTCTGCACACGGTCGATCAGCTCGCCCCCGGCACCAAGCAGGGTCACGTCCAATGGCATTTGCCCGAGCGCATGGGTGGCGCAGGAAAGGCAGGGGTCAAAGGCGCGGATCGCCACCTCGATGTGATTGAGCAGGCCTTCGGTGAGCTCGCGACCATCGAGGTACTGGCGTGCCACCGAGCGCACGGCCTGGTTCATGGCCTGGTTGTTGTGGGTGGTGGAGACGATCAGGTTGCAACGCGTCACCAGATCGTCCTGGCCCACTTCGTAGTGATGAATCAAGGTGCCACGTGGCGCCTCGATCACACCCACACCCGAGCGCTGGCGCAAGCCGCTGGCCATCAGTTCTCCGCGCAGGATGTCGGGGTCATCGAGCAGGTCCCTGATCACTTCGACGCAATGCAGGAGTTCGACCATGCGCGCCCAGTGGTAGGCCAGCACCGCCTGGATCGGCTCACCGCGTCCGCTTGCGACAAACTCGCGGCGCTGCACTTCCGCCAGCTCGCTGGGGATGAAGTCGCAGTTCTGCAAGCGCGACAAAGGGCCAACCCGGTAGCTGCCCAGGTCCGCTCCCAGATGCTTGAGAAACGGGAACTTCATGTAAGTCCAGGGCTTGACTTCTTCCTCGATCAAATCGAGATAATCCTCATCCCGCACGGCGTCAAACAGAATCCTGCCTGCCGCATCGCGAACCCGGATCGCGCCATCGTACAGGTCCAGCGCTCCGTCCGCTCGCACCAGCGACAGGATGCTGGAAGGAACCTTGCCAAAGCTGTCGTACAGCGCCGGGTTCTGTGCATGCAGTTGGCTTGCGATCTGCACCGCGTCCTGTGCCCAGGCCAGCATCTGTGGCAAGTCCCGCCGCAGCATCGCATGGTCCTGCGCACTGACATGCTGGTTGACACCGCCCGGCACCGAGCCTGTGCCATGGATGCGCTTGCCGGCGGTGGCGCGTATCAGTTCCTGACCAAACTTGCGCAGCAACACGCCCTTTCTGGCGATCTCCGGATGTGCCTGCGCCACCCCCACGATGTTGCGCCGGTTCAGTTCAGAGTCGAAGCCAAACAGCAGATCAGGCGCGGCCAGATAAAAGAAGTGCAAGGCATGCGACTGCATCACCTGCGCGTAGTGCATGAGGCGGCGGATCTTCTGCGCCGAAGGCGTCACCGCGGCTCCCAGCACGCGGTCAAAAGCCTTGGACGCCGCCAGATGGTGCGACACCGGGCAGATGCCGCACAGGCGCTGCACCATCACGGGCACTTCCCAGTAGGGCCGGCCTTCAATGAACTTCTCAAAGCCACGAAACTCCACGATGTGCAGCCGAACCTGCTGTACCCGGTTTTGCGCGTCGAGCAGGATCGTCACCTTGCCATGACCCTCGACCCGGGAAACCGGGTCAATCGCGATGCGGCGCAAGCCACTAGCCACAGCTTCGGCGCTGGCGTTTTCAAGTGAGGGCTTCATGCGACGTGCCTTCCTGCTTTCAGTCGTAGCGCAGCAGGCCGCCACTGAGGTGGGGTGTGCGGCCGGCGATCAGGTCGCTGAGGAAGGACCAGAACGCTTCGGCCGACGGCGGACAGCCTGGCAGGAAATAGTCCACCTGCACCACCTCGTGAATCGGGCGCACCTTGTTCAGCGGCAGTGGCAGTTCGGGGTCGTCCGGAATGGCACTGCCGGCGCTCATGCCGCTGCGGCTGCGGTAGACATCGGTCAGCAAGCCCGCCAGGTCCAGGTGGTTGCGTTGTGCCGGCAGGCCCCCGTTGATGGCGCAGGCGCCGACCGCCACCAGCGTCTTGCACTGAGCTCGAAACTCACGCAGCACATGCACGTTCTCGGCGTTGCACAGGCCACCTTCGATCAGGCCAATGTCGCAGGCGCCGAGTTGCTTGATGTCGGTGAGCGGCGAGCGATCAAAATCGACGCGCTCGATCAACTCAAACAGCCGCTCATCGATGTCGAGAAAGGACATGTGGCAACCAAAGCAACCGGCGAGCGAAACCGTGGCCAGCCTGAGCTTGCGTGGGGGCCGCGCCATGGTGCCAGCGCTCACGGAAGTTCTCCCGGTCCCGGATCCGACACCGGCCGAAGGTCAAAGCGCCGCTGCCCGATCGGAATTGCAAAACCGCGCCGCTTGGGCAGGATCACCCCCACCGGACAGATGCTGGCAGCACGGTCCTCCAGCGTCATGTCGGTATCGGCCAGGGCGCCTGACTCGCTGTTGACCAGCAGCCGGGTCGAGATGCCCCGGCCGCCAATGGCAAAGACGTTCTTCCCGTCGACATCGCGGCTGGCGCGCACGCACAGGGCGCACAGAATGCAGCGGTTGAAGTCCAGCAGGATGTCGGGGTGGCTGGCATCGACCGGCCGGTCCGGATAAAACTCCTCGAAGTGCGGCGCCTCCATGCCCATCGCGTACGCTGTTGCCTGCAGCAGGCAGTTGCCGCTCTTTTCGCAGCTGGGACAGAAGTGGTTGCCCTCGATGAACAGCATCTGCAGCAGCTTCTTGCGTTGGCCATTGAGTTCGTCGGTATTGCTCTGCACGGCCATGCCGGCGACAGCCTGCAAGGTGCAGGCGCAGACCACGTGGCCATCGACCTTCACGCCGCACAGCCGGCAGGAGCCGTGGGCCGGGAAGTCGGGGTGCCAACAGAGATGCGGGATGTAGTGATGAGCGCGCGTGGCCGCCTGCAGCACCGTCTGGGCTGCCTCAAAGCCGATCTCAACGCCGTCCAGCGTGAAGGTCCCTTCGTTCTGACTGGACTCTGTCATGTTTCGTTCTCAAGATGAGCGCCGGCGTCGTCACGATGCGTCAGACGCCTGGCAATGGAGAGTTCGACGTCAAGATCGAAAGCCGGTTCGAAATGCAGCCATTTCATGCGTTGCTCGTAAGCCGGACGGAACTTGGCGATGGTGTCGCGCAAGGGGTTGGCGGCACTGGCACCCAGGCCGCAGTGGCTGGCGCTGTGCAGCAGCCGGTCAAGCTCAAACAGGACATCGATATCGGCACCCGAACCGCGCCCTGCGGCAAGCTTGTCCATACGCCGCTCCAGCAACTCCGTGCCAACCCGGCACGGCGTGCAAAAACCGCAGCTCTCGTGCGCAAAAAAGTGGGCAAAAGCGCGCGCCACCTCGAACATGTCGCGCGAAGCGTCAAACACCATGAAGGCACCGGCCGTGGGCAGATCCTCAAAGGCTATGTGACGGCCGAACTCAGACCTCGAAAGACAGACGCCAGAAGGGCCGCCCAATTGCACCGCCTGCGCATCCAGCGCCCCGCAGTCCTGCAGAATCCGCTCGACCGTGGTGCCGAACGGGTATTCGTACAGACCCGGTCGCTGGCAATCACCTGAGACAGAGTGGATCTTGGTGCCGCTCGACTGCGCCGTGCCCATTCCTGCCCACCAGGCGCCGCCGCGACATGCAATCTGGCTGGCCGCGCAGAAAGTCTCGACGTTGTTGACCACCGTCGGAAAACCCAGATAACCCTGCTCCACCGGAAACGGCGGGCGGATGCGCGGCGTGCCGCGTTTGCCTTCAAGCGACTCGATCAGCGCTGATTCTTCCCCGCAGACGTAGGCACCGGCCCCGATGTGGATGTCAATGTCAAAGTCAAATCCGTTGTGCCCCAGGATGGCGCTGCCCAGCAGTTGCGCTGCGCGGCGGCGCTGCAAGACTGTCTGCAGTGCTTCGAGCAGATAGCGGTACTCGCCACGCAGGTAGAGAAAGCCACGGCGCGCGCCAATCACGTGTGCCGCCACGGTCATGCCCTCGAACACGGCGTCGGCAAAGCGGCTCAGCAGCACCCGGTCCTTGAAAGTGCCGGGCTCGCCTTCATCCGCATTGCAGACCACGAAGCGCTGCGCGCCGGGCGCCTCGCGGCACAAACTCCATTTGCGTGCCGTCGCAAAGCCGGCGCCACCACGGCCCCTCAGACCTGATGTCCTGATTTCACCCAGCGTCGCCTCGGCCCCGCGTTCCAGCGCAGCGCTCAGTGCCAGCCCCGGTGCCATCGGCTCACCTAGCAGCACGTCGGCACGGCGAATGCTGTCCTGCACGTCGAACCAGTGCGCGGGCCACTGGGCAAGAGGCTCGCGCGCAAGGATCAAGTCGGCAAGCTGCGCAACGCGCCGGCTGTCCAGCCGTGTCACGACGTGGTGGTGGTTGATCAGCAAAGCCGGGCCCTGGTCGCACAGGCCGGTGCAGGATGTTGTGTCCACACTCACCAGGCCGTCTTTGCTGACTGCACCGGGTGCAACACCCAGATGCTGACAAAGCTCGGCCAGCAGCGCCTCGCTGCCTGACATGCGGTCGGTCACGTTGTCGCTGAAAAGAACCCGATAGACCCCGACCGGGCGCGTGTTCAGGAAGCGGTAAAACCCGGCCACCCCCTGCACCTGCGCCAGTGGCAAATCCAGCGCTGCAGCCACCCGGCTCAGGGTCGCTCGCGACAACCAGCCCAACACAGATTGCAATTCGCGCAGAATCTGCAGCAGCAAGTGCGGCTGTCGGCCATGGCGCGACAACACGAGCTCCAGCGTTTCCTGCTCCATCCTTAACTTTCCACCCGCGCAATGCGCACGATTTCCTTCGCAATGTCTTCCGGAGACAGGACAAAATCAATACAGCCACTGGCAATCGCGCTCTCGGGCATGTCCGGCTGGCTGGCGGTGCTGAGCTTTTGTGCGATCGTGATGCCACCTGCTTCCTTGATGCCACACAACGCGGCGGCACCGTCACCATCGTAGCCCGAGACTATCACGGCAATCAGCTTGCCGTCCCAGTACTTGGTCAATGAACGCAGAAAAACCGTGATCACATCGGGCCAGCCGCGCGGCTTGGAGATCGGTTTGAGATGGAATTCCTCACCATCGACGTGCAAATCCCGGTTCGCGGGGATGATGAAGACCCGATTGGGCTCAATCAGCAAATTCTCGGTAATCAGTTGCACCGGCATGGTCGTAAAGCGCGGCAGCACCTCATGCAACCGGGTCGGCATCATGGTGATGTGATTGACAATCACGATCGCCACACCCATGTCAGCCGGCAGATTTTTCAGGAGTCGAATATAGGCGTCCAGCCCACCGGCCGAGCCGCCGACACAAACGATGGGGAAATTTTTCACAAACACCCTTTGCCACCTTCCTTACCGCCCAAGGATTCCTGCGCCACTTCCAGCGCCAGGTCCAGCGTCTGCATCAAGTCCTTGGCTTTGAGCGGTTTGGTGAGATAGCGCAGAAAGCCGGCTGCCAGTCCTTTTTCAATATCCCCTGGCATCGCATTGGCACTGATGGCCAGCACCGGGATGCTTCGCGTGGCTGGATCCTGTTGCAAAATGCGCAGCACCTCCAGTCCACTGATGCCTGGCAGGTTGATGTCGAGCAGGATCACATCGGGTCTCTGGCTGCGCGCCATGGCAATACCCTGTGCGCCATCGCAAGCGCAGCGCAAACTCAGGTCTGCACGAGGCGCCAGCATTTGCTCCATCAGTTCCCGATTGGCCCGGTTGTCCTCAACATAGAGCAGCGTGTGCAGCACGCCACACTGCAGCAACGACATCTGCGCCGTAGCATTGTTTTCGTCTGCAGCGGCAGCGATGATCGGTGTGTCCGACTGATTGAGTTCGATCCAGAAGACACTGCCGACACCGACGCTGCTTTCAGCGCCGATGGCACCGTCCATCAACTCCGCCAAGCGCTTGCACACCACCAGACCAATGCCAGTGCCCTCGATCGCACTGGCCTCCTGGCCGAGCCGGTTGAAAGGTTCAAACAATTGCGCCAGCTTTTCAGCCGACAGGCCATGCCCGCTGTCGCGGACCTGAATGCGTAGCCGCGTTGGCGCAACCGAGGCGACCGTGACTTCGACGCTACCTTCAGTCCGGTTGTACTTGACCGCGTTCGACAGCAGGTTGACGAGGAGCTGGGTCAGCCGGGTCCGATCGGCATGAACCACACATGGATGGTTGAGCTGAACGAAACTGACCCGGATCCCGTTTTGCTCGGCCAGCGGCGCTATCATGCTGGCGCAATCGGCAAACACTGCGGGCAGGGACAGCGGCTCCAGTGAAAGCGTAATCCGGCCCGATTCGATCAGCGCCAGGTCGAGGATGTCGTTGATGAGGTCCAGCAGGTACCACCCGGCCTGCAATATGTGGTCGATTCTGGCTTTCTGCGTTGACGTTGGTGGCGGCGAGCCGGACTCCATCAATTGGGCAAATCCGAGGATGGCGTTAAGTGGCGAGCGCAACTCGTGGCTCATGTTGGACAGGAACTCGGACTTCGCACGGTTGGCCTTGTCCGCCATGTTCCTGGCGTGCTCCAGCTCAAGGTTGTTTTCACGCAATGCCTGATCGAGACCGACGCGCTCTGAAATATTGGTCAGCACGACCCGATGCACAGCCGCGCCGTCCGCGTTCTGGGCGATGGTGGCCTCCAGATGCGCCCAGAAGCCGTTGCCGTTCTGCGCCACCATGCGCAGTTCGCGCGACTGCGTGAGCCCGGTGTCCGCGAGTTGCTTGCGGTGCCGGTAATAGGCGTCCTGATCGAGGCTCTCGACAAAACGACTGAAGGGCTGTTTGATCAGTTCGCTGCGCGCCATGCCAAGCAGCGTGGCTGCGGTCAGGTTGGCCTCCAGTATCAAACCCTGCTCGCTCAGTGTGCAGTAACCCACTGGCGCCATATCGTAGAGATCAAAGTAGCGGGCGCGCTCGGCGTCAAGCGACATCTGCGTGCGCCGCAATTCTTCATTCTGCAGTTCCAGCTCTATCTGGTGGACTCGCAGGTCGTGCAGCAACTGTTGTGGGGCTTGCGGTGACAAGCTCGCGCCTGAAGTGTCCGGCTTTTCGTGATCGGTTTTCATGGCAGGCAATTTCTACTGGAGTGGAGCGCAAGACATGAACCCAAGGATAAGCCCTGTTTGGCTGCTTCGGGCAGTCTATTTCCTTAGCGCGACGCCAGTAAAGGGCGCATGGCGTTGAGCGTGGCAAGCAGCGCCGAGCCATTGCTCAGCAAGGTACAGGCCACTGGTGACATCCAGCCACTGGGCAGCGCCAACGCCAGCGCCAGCGTGTTGGCACCAGCGATCAGCGCGTAGTTCTGGCGCACCAGGGCCAGCGCATCGCGACTGATGTCGATGGCCGGCAGCAGCAGATGCAGCCCCTCTTCCATCAGCACCACGTCAGCGGCGGCGCGTGCAATGTCGGCGCCGTCAACCAGCGAGATGCCGACGTCGGCTTGCGCCAGTGCCGGTGAATCGTTGACACCATCTCCAACCATGGCAAAGGGTCCATGCGCTGCGCGCAGCGTGCGCACGATTTCTGCCTTGTCCTGCGGCAGTACCTCGGAGTAGACCTTGTCAATTCCGACCGATTGCGCGATATGCCGGGCCACGCCGTCGCGGTCACCCGAGAGCATCACAATCTCGCGCACACCGCGCCGGCGCAGTCCGGCGATCACGTCACGCGCCTCGGGGCGCGGCGCATCGCTGCAGGCGATGGCACCAATCAGGCTGCCATTGAGCGCCACCAACAAGGCAATATGCCCTTTGCGTTCGAGGTCGCCCAGATAAGTGCGCGCCTTGCCCGTCCCGATGCCAAGCTGGCGCAGGTAGCGTTCGCTGCCGACGTGCAGGCGATGACCAGAAACCTCGGCCGCGACGCCCAGCCCAATTGCGAAGTCAACACTCTGGCAAATGGGCAGTTCCAGGCCACGCATATTGACGGCATGAGACACCAGCGCCTGCGCCACCGGATGGCGCAGTTGCGTCTCCGCAGCAGCGGCCAGTTGCAACACACGGTCAGACGTCAACCTGATGCAAAACGGCCGAACCTCCAGCACCGACAAGCGACCACACGTCAATGTACCTGTCTTGTCAAAGGCGATGCCACGCAATGTGGCAAGGTGTTCGATATGGCGTCCGCTCTTGATCACAATGCCCTGGCGCGCGGCGCGCGTCATGGAGGCCAGCACACTGGTCGGTGCCGCCACCCGGATACCCGTGCCGTAGTCCACAATCGCCATCGACATAAAGCGATCAACATTTCCGGTTGCCGCCAGAAGGGCTACATTGACACCCAACAGTGGCGCAACCAGGCGGTCGGCAAACTGCTCGGCGTAGTTTTGAATGCGCGTCTCACCAACCGGAGCGGCTTCAATCAAGTCAACAATTTTCGCCACTACGGTGTCAGCGCCGGCCTCGGTTATCCTGACGGTGATGGAACCTTCAACAACTGAAGAACCCGCAAACACCATCTCGCCGACACGCCGCGTTGCCGGCGTTGATTCGCCCGTGATGTGGCGTTGATCGACTGCTGCAACACCACTGGACACCCGGCCATCGGCGGGCACCAGATCACCCGCCAGCAAGAGCGCCATCTGGTCGGCACATAGCGTCTGTGCCGCCACCAAGGTGACGCTGCCATCGTCCTCGATGCGTCTGGCCTGCACAGTCTGAAAATCAAGCAAATGACGAATCTGGCCACGCGATTGACCCGCCGTCAGTTCCCGCACCACGTCACCCAGATGCACCATCAAGGCCATCAGGGCAGCCGTGCGGGGTTGCTGGCGTAGCACCGCAATAGCCAGGGCCAGCCCATCGAGAAAATCAACATTCAACCTGCGCTCGTGAACCAGGACAGACAAGGCGCGCCGCCATATCGGCAGACCGGTGAAAAGGATCAAAGCCAGGGAAACAGTGATGCCCGCCACCGGTCCGAGTACAAGGGCCGCACCAGCCCAGGCCAGCGCGTGTAAAGGCTGTTGCTGCTTGACAACCGGCATGATCGCGATGACGCCACATTTGGCCTGTTCCAGTACCAGGACCGGTCCCGTCTCCAGCAAGACTTGAAAGAGCTTTTCGATATCCCCCTGATGCTCTACCGTAACGGACTCACAAGCCAGGTTGAGGCGAAAATTGCTCACAACCGCGCTGGCCCTGAGTCTTCGCTCGACGCTCTCACGCAGCGGACGATCAGAGCGCAAACGCGAAACCCTCAAACGACAGCGCCCCGGTACCTCATGCAAGACCGTGAAGTCAAATCGGGACGCGACAGGATTGCCGCAAAGCTGCAAGTCATGCACGTCGTTGGCGGCTGGAGAGAATCCGCACATGAGGCGCATCGATGCGCTGTCTGTGCAAGCTCATAAAGGCGTTGAAAGCGAAGGTGCCCAGGCTCATCCACATGGGCGTGCTTCGGCTGCGCGCCTTGTTCAATGAAGTCGCCACCGCTACGCCCAGCGGCAACAATACCTTCAGGTCAAGATAGCCATCGCTGGCTTTGCGCAAGTTCGAGTCAAGTTGCTCTGCCGCGCAAACGATGGATTCAGCCAGGCGGGAGTGACGCTCCAGATAGCGCACGCTGGCTGTGACCGCCTCGTCAATCTCAGCCAGCAATGCATCCTCGCCTCCGAGTTCAAGCCAGGCAGCCAGTTCTGGATCCTGCTGGAGCCGGAATTGAAATACCGTATCAGACGGACTGTAATCAACCACGATGCTTGATGAAGACGGGTTGACACGCACGGAATCAACACCGTGCAGGGCACCGATCACACCCTGCACAGCGGCAAGAAATTCCGACTCGGCTCGCACGCCCAGGACCTTGATGCGCAAGCGGCCCGGGACGTGGTGAACAATGCGTCCTGGCCTCGCAGCCTTCTCTACGCTGGTGTCCACGTCAATGCACGGGCACAGCGCCGCTTGCCGCCCCAATCTTGCTTGCAGCGCGAGCCTGCTGGGCAGACTGCGGCGGCTCCTTCTCTTGTTCATGCTTGACTTCGGCCACCAGGTCATGGACCTGCTCGCTTGCTTCCGCCAAAACTTCCCGTGCCTTTTGGCTCATGGAAAAGCCGGCACGCACTGCGCCCTTGACCACGGGTCGCACATAGCTGCTCATTTCGGGGAAGAGCTTGCCCAGCAAAATGGCGCCGGCACCAATGAGGAGGCCAGGGATGAGCTGAACTTCGATCAAGGCTGCACC
>CAIYGK010000002.1 GCA_903925725.1 uncultured beta proteobacterium
CAAGCAGGTCCAGCAGATTTTTATCGCCGGCTTGCTGCACGAGGTTGGCAAACTTGGCTTTACAGATCAATTGCTCAACACACCGGTCGCCCTGATGGAGCCACTGCAACTGGAGATGTACCGTGATCACGCCCGGCGAGCTGAGCAACTGCTATTTCCGCTACCGGACCTGGGGGACACGGCTGAAATCATCAGCGCTCAATTTGAACGATTCGACGGCACCGGATATCCGGACAAGCGATTTGAAGAGGCCATTCCCCTGGGTGCACGTATTCTGGCGTTGGCCAGTGACTACGACAATATGCAAATCGGGACGATGACCCAACGCCATCTCAAGCCGGAAGAAGCGAGGGGCATCATTACCCAAAACAGCGGGAAGCGCTATGACCCCAGGGTAGTCAACGCCTTTGTCGAATTGTTCGGCGGCGTGCCTCAGGTGAGAGTAGAGCGCCAACGCCCCACGGACGTCGCAACGGGCGTCAGCGACCTTCAAGCCGGCATGGTTCTGTCGCGGGACCTGACATCAATCCAGGGTCGATTGATTCTCTCGGTTGGCCATACGCTCGATGACCGCATGATCAGCAAGTTCGCCGATTTCGAGATGAGGGATGGCGCAAAACTGACACCTTACGTACGATTGAACCCGACAACCGGACAACCGGTTCTGATCGAGCCGATCACACCTGAATGAAAGCGGCGCCAACGCTGCGTCGCAAATTCAATCGTCCGTCGGAGCCATAAACACCGTCCAGCGCCCCTTTGGTCTGCAACACAGCGAGCCTGAGGCGGTTTTGCTTCAACTTGTTCTCAATCAATACACCATTGCATTGGTTGATCTGGCGCGCCACTTCGGCCCCCTCAAGCAATTGCTGCCACGTTTTTTTGACGATCGAAGCATGTTCGGGATGGTCCTGGATCCACACTTGCATGCCTTGCGTGCCATCTTTCAGGCCTCCAGCGCCAAGGCGATTGCTGCGCTGTTCTGACAAACGGGCCAGTGACTTGATCCGCTCCTCCTTGTCGGCGGCAAGCGCTGCCACGCGGTCAGCATCCCCTTGAATCAGCGCGTCCTGTTCGGATCTCAGCATGTCAGTCAAAGCCGACAGCGCAAATTGTTCATCACGCAGTCCCGCCAGAAAGTGGGTGGCACTGGTGTCACTCTGCGGATCCCGCGACGCGACTTGCAACATCATCCGTACCTGACGCTAAGCAACTCACGTGCAGTCTGAATAAGCTTGTCAGCTACCAGGTCCGGATTAACCCGGAAACTGCCCTCCGCAATCGCTTGCCTGATTTCTGCCACACGAGCACTGTCGACCACGGGGGTATCGGCCATGCTGCTTTCCATCGCCTGCAACTGCGAGGCAAACTGGCTCAACTGGACACGCGCACCGGCACCTGTGTTCGTGCTCGGTGCACCGCCCGCACTCTTTCCAAGGCGCAACGTGCCCCCAGCGAACCCGGCGCTGCTTCCTGACTTGATAGAACTGTCGATCTTCATGATGGCTACCTCAGCCTACGTCTATACGCATCCCTTTTACGGTCGTTTATCCAGAAACTTTAGGCCAGATTGAAACTATTTGTGGATTTGGCTGGATTACCGACAATTTCCGGTTCAAAGGCCAGTCTACTGGGCAATTTCCACAATTCCCCCTGACCGGGCAATTCCACTGACGGTTTGACCAGAAGGGATCCGGACCTGCGTCACCTGGCCCTCAATCGCGTTATTGACAGCCTTGCCGCCGGCGCTGACCTTGAAGCCGGCACCTTGCACGCGCAAGGTCACTGACTGCCCCTGCTGAATGACTGGAGGCGAACGAAGCAAATCCTGACGCAGCGGCTGGCCCGGAGCAATACTGACACTAAGTATTCGCCCCAGCGCCTGCGCGGCCTCTGTAATGACCGCAGCGGGCAGCTGACACAGATCAGCTTCCTGGAGCGCCAGATCACTGGCCATGATGATTCTGCCCTGAGTCAGCGCCTGGGTGGCCACCACCACGCTGGTCTCGACTTTGACCGACAAGGGAACGTAGATGAGCCAAGGGCTGACACCGCCGCAGCGCACACCCACGCTGGTGCTTCCCCAAAGTCGCGCACCCGCCGGAACAAAGGCCTGTGGGGCGTCACAAGCCGACAGATTCTGACGCGAATCAATGGCTCCCAGCGTGAAGCTGACCTTGCCTGGCAGTCCCGCAGACTGGGAATGCACCAACTGTTCGATCGACTTCTGGATTTGCGAAAGCTGCGCCTGCCCAACGGACGCATGGCACAGTCCTGCAAGACCAGCCAGCGTCAAAGCGAGAAGGCGGGCCAGCAGCTTCATGGCTGCTCGCTGCCGGTCTCGGCGTGTGAAGGGATGGCGGTGGCTGCATGCATAACGCGACTATAGAACGTCGCTCTTCAAAGCAGTGGCTGATAAGAAATGCTTTTACCTTGCTAATCGCGGCTATGCCCCACCAGGTGCACGCTACCGGGCAGG
>CAIYGK010000003.1 GCA_903925725.1 uncultured beta proteobacterium
CGGCACCGACGATACCGAGATTTGGAAATGTTGGCTTCATGCGCTCAATTATGACTCGACCCATACGCGATCAACCGATCAGGGACGCTGTGCCACAATAATCTTTGCCCGATTCCCATGAATTGCGGGTGTGCGACTTCAACCACTAATGTGAGCATGCCATGACCATCAAGCTATGCGGTTTTTCAGCCAGTAACTACTACAACAAGATCAAACTCCAGTTGCTGGAGAAAGCGGTTCCGTTTGAGGAGGAACTGGTGTGGGTCGGCAATTCAGAAGCGGCTCTGCTGCAGCGCTCGCCGCTCGGAAAGGTACCTTTTCTGGATACGCCAGAGGGGCCGATTTCAGAATCCATGGCCTGCGCGGAATACATCGAAACCGTGTTTCCCCGGAGTCCACTGCTACCGTCCGACCCGTATGCGGCGGCCAAGGTGCGCGAGTTGATCATTTACAGCGAATTGCATATTGAACTGGTGGCACGGCAGCTTTATCCGGAGGCCTTTTTTGGCGGCAAAGTCAGTGACGGCACCAAAGAGCGAACTTACAAACTGCTCGTCAAGGGTGTGGCCGGTTTTGCCAAATTGGCACGGTTCGCACCTTATGTGGCGGGCCCGCAATTTACGCTGGCCGACTGCGCTGCCATTGCGCATCTGCCACTGGTGGCAAGCGTCAGCAAGATGATCTATGGCGAGGACGTGCTGGCAGCCTTGCCGCTGAAAAACTATCTGCGGTCAATGAACGAGCGTGCCACAGTGCAAAAAGTCAACGCGGATCGCAAAGCCAGCACCGAGCTATTGATGACGCTCAGTGCATCGAAAAAATAGCGGCTGCCAGTTTCAGCGGCGAACCTGCAGGGCACCCGGATTGACGATGTTGGTCGGTGTGCCCTTGATGAAATTGATGACGTTGTCAAAAGCGGCGCCAAAGTACATCTCGTAGCTGCTTTGCTCAACGTAGCCAATGTGCGGCGTGCAAATGCAGTTCTCGATTCGCAACAAGGCGTGACCTTGCAAAATGGGCTCGGTCTCGAATACATCGACTGCCGCCAGACCGGGGCGTCCCCGATTGAGGGCGCTGATCAGGGCTTCGGGCTCGATCAACTCGGCGCGCGATGTGTTGACCAGCAGCGCCGTCGGTTTCATGCGCGCCAGATCGTCCAGGCGAACCAGACCGCGCGTCTCATCGACCAGTCTGAGATGCAGTGAAAGTACGTCGCATTGAGAGAAAAAGTCGTCGCGGCTTGAGGCTGCAGCAAAACCGTCGAGCACTGCTTTTTCACGCGACGGAGTTTGCCCCCAGATCATGACGTTCATGCCGAAGGCTTTGCCGTATTGCGCCACCAATTGGCCGATCTTGCCGTAGCCCCAGAGACCCAGCGTCTTGCCTTTGAGAACGACGCCAAGGCCAAAGTTTGCCGGCATCGAACCGGCCTTGAGTCCTGACTGTTGCCAGGCGCCGTGCTTGAGATTGCCTATGTATTGCGGCAGACGGCGCATGGCCGCCATGACGAGTGCCCAGGTCAGTTCGGCAGCAGCCACCGGTGAACCACTGCCTTCTGCTACTGCAATACCACGTTCGGTACATGCATTCACGTCTATATGCGAACCAACCCGACCGGTTTGCACGATCAGTTTGAGCTTGGGCAGTTTCTCGATCAGCGAGCGAGGCATGTGCGTGCGCTCGCGGGTCAGCACAATGACGTCAGCATCCTTGAGCCGAAAGGACAACTGACCCAGTCCTTTCACCGTGTTCGTGTAAACCTTGGCAGGGTAAGGTTCGAGTTTGGCGGCGCATTCGAGCTTTCGAACGGCATCCTGGTAGTCATCAAGAATCACAATATTCATAGGTTGATATTGTGCCTTGGCATTTCCTCGGTGCCCGGCGGGCGCAGCAGAATCAGTGCAGTGATGCGAGCCGATCAAGTTCAGCGCAGACATCGGCCATGCGGCCGGAGATGGTCATGCGGCCAACCTGCATCGGCGCCTGACCAACTTCCAGAATGCGCACCACTCGCAGTGGCTTGTGAATCGATGGCATGGCTATGCGCTGAACTGGTGCGACCCGATGTCCTGGCAACTGTCTGGACACCGGCGTGGGCCTGAGAGTGCGCAACCAGGCGCGCAGTGGTGACAGGACGCCGGGAGCGGCAAACAGGGCAATACTCATTTGAAATTCTTCCGTCGAAAACAGTTTGCGCGTTTACATCAGCATGGTGTTGCGAATCAGGCCGACAGCCAGCCCCTCAATTTCAAAGGGTTCTCCGGGTTCGACCACAATGGTCTGGTAATCCGGGTTTTCGGGGTGTAGCTCGATCAGGTTTTTGTTGCGCTTAAAGCGCTTGACTGTTACTTCGTCACCCAGTCGGGCCACAACGATCTGGCCGTTCTTGGCGTCCTTGGTGGACTGTACCGCCAGCAGATCGCCGTCCATGATGCCGGCATCGCGCATCGACATGCCACGCACCTTGAGCAGATAGTCGGGCTTGCGCTGAAACAGACTGCTTTCCAGGTAGTAGGTTTGATCGATGTGCTCCTGCGCAAGAATCGGGGAGCCGGCGGCGACGCGTCCAATCAGTGGCAAGGCCAGTTGGGCCAGACTCGGCAACTGGAAAGAATACTGCTTGTTGCGCGATTCATTGATCGAACGCAGCGCTTCGCTTTTCAGGCGGATGCCGCGCGAGGTACCGCTAACCAGCTCAATCACGCCTTTGCGTGCCAGTGCCTGCAGGTGTTCTTCAGCGGCATTGGCCGACTTGAAACCCAATTCGGTGGCAATCTCGGCCCGCGTTGGCGGAGCGCCGGTGCGCGCGATGGCGCTCTGTATGAGGTCCAGAATCTGTTGCTGGCGGGCTGTCAGTTTGGGGCTTTCAAGCATGGCGACTCCTTGGTGTTTGGGCGGGGCTTGCTGTTGGTCTATACACACTGGTTTCATATCCAGTAACTGTATTTTTAACCAGTTTTCAAGAAAATGCAAGCAATCGCGAAAATACTTACCAAGGGCCGGTGCTGACCCTGAGAGTGATCAACTCACCAGTGCTGCGAAGGCGCGTGCCGAGATCTCGTTAACGTCACCCGTGCCGCTGATGGCGCGGTATTTAGGGGCCGCGGCGGGGTCAGCCTTGGCCCAACCAGCGTAATAGTCCACCAGTGGGCGCGTTTGAGCGCTGTAAACCTCCAGCCGCTTCTTCACGGTTTCTTCCTTGTCGTCGGCACGCTGAATCAGGGCTTCACCGGTAATGTCGTCCAGACCGGCGACCTTCGGTGGATTGAACTTGACGTGATAGGTGCGCCCCGACGGCGCGTGCGAGCGTCGTCCGCTCATGCGCTCGATGATGGCGTCGAACGGAACATCAATTTCCAGCACGTAGTCCAGCTTGACCCCAGCCGCTTTCATGGCATCTGCCTGCGGGATGGTGCGCGGAAACCCGTCAAAGAGGAAGCCACCCGCACAGTCTGGTTGCGTAATGCGTTCTTTCACCAGATTGATGATCAGTTCGTCGCTCACGAGACCGCCAGCGTCCATGATTTTCTTCGCTTCGATGCCCAGAGGCGTGCCGGCCTTGACGGCGGCGCGCAGCATGTCGCCGGTGGAAATTTGCGGGATGCCGTATTTTTGGCAGATGAAGGTGGCTTGCGTGCCCTTGCCGGCGCCGGGTGCACCCAACAGGATAAGTTTCATGGCAATCTTTCGAAAAAATGAAAATCAGCTTGCATCGCTTGTCGTGCCTCCAAGCCGATCACAATGCATTACTGGCTCGAAGAATAGCACGTCCCTCAGGCCTCGAAATGGCGGCGCACCCGCTCCAGGTCTCCAGGTGTATCGACGCCAGCGCCAGGAACTTCTTTGGTGATATGAACTGCTATCCGGTAACCGTGCCACAAGGCGCGCAGTTGCTCCAGCGCTTCGGTCACCTCCATCGGTGCTTGCGACAGTGTTGGAAATTGCCGAAGGAAGCCGACACGGTAGCCATAAATTCCGATGTGACGCAGCGGCGATGGCTGGGGCAGGCAGTCTTGATGGTCGCGCCAAAGGGGGATAGGTGCACGACTGAAATAGAGCGCCATGCCGTTGGCGTCCAGCACGACCTTGACGATGTTGGGATTGTTGAAATCAGCGAACGATTCGATGGCATGCGCCGCCGTACTCATACTGGCTGCCGGGTGTTTGCTGAGCAAACTCGCCACCGCTTCTACAAGCGCTGGCGCGATCAACGGTTCGTCTCCCTGCACGTTGACCACAATTTCCTCGTCGCCCAGGTTCAGTAGCTGACATGCTTCAGCCAGGCGATCGCTGCCCGAAGGCTGGTCAGCCCGCGTTAACACCGCTTCAATCTGATGCAACCGGCAGGCGGCCATGATTTCGCTGCTGTCGGCGGCCACCACAACGCGGACTCTGCCGCCATCATGCGTCAGTGAACCGACGCGCTGCGCCACCCGGACCACCATCGGCAGTCCGGCAATATCTGCCAGGGGTTTGTTGGGCAGACGGGTGGAAGCCAGGCGTGCGGGAATCAGGACTGTGAAATTCAAAGTCCGAGTTCCTCGTCGGTCATGGTTCGTGCCTCGTTCTCCAACAGGACGGGAATGCCATCACGCACCGGATAGGCCAGACGCGCGCTGCGAGAGGTCAGTTCCTGCTTCTCGCGGTCATATTCGAGAGGGCCTTTGGTGACCGGGCAAACCAGCAATTCAAGAAGTCGTGTGTCCATGGCCAGATGATAGCGCTGCCTTTGAGCGCTTCTGCAGCAACTCCGAAAGCAATCTGTCAAAGTGCGTGATGAAGTCTGGCTCGGGTACGCACCGCAGCGCTATGGCCAGCGCGTCAGGCAGCAGACGCCAAAGTTTCACGGCATCCTTTTCAGTGCAGACAACTTGATAGGCGGTGTGATCCCGTTTTGCCCAATTGATCAAATCATCGTGATCGGGTAGCGCCTCAGTGCGAGCCAGCCTCAGGCCGGCAGCGCGCAGCATTGTAAAAAATTCCTCCGGCTTCGCAATCGCGGCGAGTGCCAGCAGCGGCTTGCCATTCGGCGTCATCAAGTCGGTCAAGGCGACCGCACTGCCATCGGCTCTGCTGGCCTGCTCAGCCAAGATACGTTGGGCACGAAAACCCGCAAAGGTCGGGTGATTTCCTGTGTGTAGCACCAGATCCACAGTGCGTGGCCAACGCTCACGCAATGGGCCGGCCGGCAGCAAGAACCCGTTACCGACGCCACGATCGTCAAATACACAGATCTCCAGATCGCGTCCCAGGCTCCAATGTTGCAGACCATCGTCGCAGATGATGACGTCGGTGTCAGGATGACGCTGCAGAAGAGCTGTCGCTGCGTCGAGTCGTGCAGAGGCGACAAAAACATTTGCCCCCGTATTGCGTTTGATCAGCGCTGGCTCGTCACCCACGTCGGCGGCGCTACTCTGTGGGAGCGCTTCACGACAGTCCCGTTGGCTTCGACCGTAGCCGCGTGAGATGACACCAACCTTGAGGCCACGGCCTTGCAGATGTTGCACCAACGCCATGACGACCGGTGTCTTGCCCGAGCCACCGGTCACCACATTGCCAACCACAATCACCGGGACGGCAACCCGGCCAGTCTTGAGCAGTCGAAGTATGAACAGGCCGTGCCGCAGCGACGCCAGGACACCATAGAGAAGGGACAGAGGCCACAGCAGCCATGCCAGCCAGCCCCGATGCATCCAGGCGCTGGTCAATGCGCGTTGCAACGCCGATTGCCGCGCCACTTGACTCATGATTCAAGGGGTTCCGGCCCGCGCCGAAGTTTGTGCAGTGAAAGTGATTTGTGTCAGTCCGGCGCGTCGGGCGGCTTCCATTACAGTAACTACCGCCTGGTGCCTGGCACTTGCGTCGGCGTTGATGATTAGTACCGATTCCTTACCCGCCTTGGCGGCTTCGAGCAGGGCGGAGGCAAGTGCTTCAGCGCTGCGTTCAGCTAGCGGGACATGGTTGATGCTGTACGCGCCTTCGCTGCTCACGCTGACCCGCACTTCCTTGGCCTGATCCCGTTGTGCCTGGGCGTCAGCTACTGGCAACTGAAGTTGCAGTTCTGTGAACTTGCTGTAAGTCGTGGATAACATCAGAAAAATCAGTACGACGAGCAGCACGTCGATGAACGGGATAAGGTTGATCTCGGGTTCATCGTGGATGCGCAGTCGGAAATTCATGATGCTTTACTTGCGCAGCGTGTTGAGGTGGCGGGCCATTCGTTCGGACGCCAGTTCCAGCGTCAGCAGATAGGCATCGATCCGGGCACGGAAGTAGCGCCAGAAAATGAGGGACGGGATAGCCACAATCAGACCGAACGCAGTGTTGTACAAGGCTACTGATATGCCATGCGCCAGTTGCGCCGGGTTTCCACCCGTGGCACCGCCGGCCGGCGTCTGGGAGCCAAAAATTTCAATCATTCCGACTACAGTGCCAAACAGCCCCATCAGTGGTGCGGCGGAGGCGATCGTGGCCAGCGCGCTCAAATAACGCTCCAGCCGATGCGCCACCACGCGACCGACACCCTCCATGGTTGCGCGAAGGTCGGCTTCGCTGCAACGCGGGTTGATTTGCAGTGCCCGTAAGCCACCGGCAAGGATTTCGCCGAGTGCCGAGGTCTTCTCCAACTGGTTGAGCACCTCGGGCGCGGGAACAGTCAGGCGTGAAATGGTCAACACTTCCTGCAGCAAATTTGCTGGCGCAATCTTTCGCGTGCGCAGGCTGATGAAGCGTTCGATGATAAGCGCCAAAGCCAGAATGGAGCAGGCAATCAGTGGCCAGATCGGCCAGCCAGCGGCTTGTATGATGGAAAACAAATGCAATCTCCGCACAGATAATGGGCAGCGTGATTATGTCCCAGTCAACCGAATCTGAAATGTCCTCGCCCTTGCCAAAGGTTTGGCGTGTGGACGCTTTGTGCCGGGCCGTTGCCGACGCGCTGGACGCGCGTTTTAACCCGGTTCTGGTGCGTGGTGAAGTGTCCGGTTTTTCTCGTGCTTCGAGTGGCCACTGCTATTTCTCGCTGAAGGACGATGGCGCACAGATTCGCTGCGCCATGTTTCGTCGTGCCGCCGGCCTGCTCGATTTTTCTCCACGCGATGGTGAACTGGTCGAGTTGCACGCCCGCCTCGGCGTCTACGAGTCGCGCGGGGATCTGCAACTGATTGTTGAAAGCATGAAGCAGGCGGGGCCTGGTGCGCAGTTCGAGCAGTTTCTCAGACTCAAGGCGAAACTGGAGGCGCTAGGACTGTTCGATGCCGTCAGGAAGCGTCCCGTACCTGCGATGCCGCGTGCCATTGGTGTCGTGACTTCCTTGGGTGCGGCCGCCTTGCATGATGTGATGACGACCCTGCAGCGGCGCGTGCCGCACATTCCGGTGCTGTTGGTGCCGGCCTCAGTTCAGGGTAGCAGCGCGCCAGAGGAGTTGATTCAGGCGCTGCAAAACCTTTACCTCCTGACGCAGAAGGGCAATCCGCCCATCGATGTGATCCTGCTGGTGCGCGGTGGCGGTTCGACGGAAGACTTGTGGGCTTTCAACGATGAGCGCCTTGCCCATGCCATGGTAAAGAGTCCGGTACCTATTGTTTGCGGAGTGGGACATGAGACCGACTTCACCATTGCCGACTTTGTTGCCGACTTGCGGGCAGCCACGCCGACTGCTGCAGCCGAACTGGTGGCGCAGCCACGCGATGTCTGGCTGGCTGGCCTGGAAGGACTGGAGCGGCGTTTGAAACTTGCGGCCTACCGGCATCTTGACCAACAAAGCCAGCGCCTTGACTTCACGGCGTCCAGAATGGGTCGCCCAAGCGTGCTTGTGGCGCAGCAGCACCTGCAACTGGCCTCACTGGCGCAACGGCTGAACTATCTGGCAACCGACTTCATCAAGCAAAAACAACAGGATTTGCAGCAGGCGTCGCTGCGTCTGTGCCTGCTCGATCCCGGTCTGGTCTTGCAGCGCGGCTATGCCTGGCTCAGCAGCAGTGACGGAAAGACCATCACCAGTATTCAACAAGCGCGGTCCGGGCAGGCCTTGCAGGCGACGCTTGCTGATGGCAAGCTTGATTTGACCGTTGCCGGCGCAAATTGAACAAAGTTCCTACAATCGCGCATCGTCACCCATTAACCATTGAGGATTTCATGGAACACACACTGCCTGCACTGCCCTATGCGCTCGACGCGCTGGCGCCGAATTATTCAAAGGAAACATTGGAGTTTCACCATGGCAAGCACCACAACGCCTATGTGGTGAACCTGAATAACCTGCAAAAGGGAACGGATTTTGAAAACATGGCGCTGGAAGACATCATCAAGAAGTCCAGCGGTGGTATCTACAACAACTCGGCACAAATCTGGAACCATACATTCTTC
>CAIYGK010000004.1 GCA_903925725.1 uncultured beta proteobacterium
AAGCAAGACGGCTGACATGGAAATCCGCAGCCTGCCATTGAATGGCCGCCACGATACCCAGGTCGAGTATCGCAGGCCGCAGCGAAGTGGCAATGCGACGAGTGAATTCCATGCTTGATTCCAGCAGCGCTTCGGCATCACGCAGACGCTGCTCGGCCTTGCCCGGCACCGGTGACGTGCTGGTCAACTCCTGTCCGAGCCGCATCAGCATGATCTTGATCGCCGTCAACGTGCCGCCGAGTTCGTCGTGGATTTCGCGCGCCATGTGGCTGCGTTCGCGCTCCTTGACCGTTTCAACGTGCGCAGACAGACGCGCCAGGTCTTCGTGCGTGCGGCGGATTTCCATGTCAGCCGTCTTGCTTTGTGTGATGTCAAACACAATGCCGTGCCAGCAAGTTCGCTGCACGGCGCCACGGCGCGATTTGGCGCGTCGATCAACCTGCGTTGCCGCCTGCGACCGGGCTTGCCGGCGGTCTTCGCGTGTGTGCGTTCTCGATCGCAGGCTCACCCACCTGGTTTGCGCGCTGGCGGCGGTGCGGATACGGCCCTCCCAATTCCAGTCAGTCTGGCTCTTTCGTGCGAATTCCAGAGACTGCCTGAACGACGGCAAGTCATCGGGCAGAATGGCATCGATAAAGACGTTGGGGTGTTGCAACAATGCCTCGGGTTCCAACTGGAACAGGTCCCAGCTACCTTGACTGACCGAAAGCATTGAAAGATGGCCATCCAGCGCGAACTCCATTTCAAAGGCCATGCCGGGCAGGTTGGAAACGATGGCCTTGTAGCGCGCTTCACTTTCACGCAAGGCAATTTGATGGCCGCGCTCCGTCAGGCGACTTTGCGCTTCGTCCAGGCAGCGCTGCAGCACCGGCGCCAGTCGGGCCAGATCGTCCTTCATCACATAATCATCGGCGCCCGCCTTGATCAATGCCACAGCTTCGCGCTCGCCAATGCAACCCGAGACGACGATGAAGGGAATATCGGCGTGGTAGGAACGCAGCTGTTGCAGTGCCTCCACGCCGCTGAAGCCGGGCAGGAAATAGTCCGACAGGACCAGATCCCAGTCGTCTTGTGAAAGCGCTGTGGTCATGCTGGCGCTGGAGTCGACGCGTGTGAGCGCCGCCGCCATGCCCGCATGGCGCAAAGCCAGATCTATGAGTGTCGCATCGTCGGCCGAGTCTTCGACCAGGAGTATGCGCAGTTCATTCTTCACCATGGTGACGATCAGTTGCCCCAACCGGCGTCGGGGTCAAGCCGGGTAAGGTGAAATAAAAAGCTGCTCCTGCGCCAGCTTGGGCGCGCGCCCAGATGCGTCCTCCCTGCGCATGAATTGCGCGCTGCACTTTGGCCAGACCGACACCAAGTCCTTCGAATTGAGGGTCGTTGTGCAGACGCGAAAAGGCCCGAAAGAGTCGGTCGGCGTAGCGCTGTTCGAAACCGACGCCATGGTCGCGCACGCAGATGGCGCTGACGCCGGCGTCAGATACACGACCCAGAGAGATACGCACGACGTCGCTCTTGCGGCTGAACTTCCAGGCGTTGTTTAGCAGGTTTTCCATCACCAGGCGCAGCAGTTGCGGGTCTCCGGTCAGCACCAAGTCAGGATCCACCACGATTTCAGTAAGCCGGGCGGGCGCCGTCAGTTTCAGACTTGCCAGAATGTCGTGCGCCATGCCTGTGAGATCGACGGTCTCCGATTTGATACCGCTCTGCGCCAGGCGTATCAGTTGCAGCATTTCGTCCATCATTTGCGACAGCTGCAGGCTGGCACGGTGGATGCGTTGCAAGTAATCCTGCCCTATGTCGTCAAGCTGCTCAAAGTGGGGCGGTTGCAGCAACAGCCGGCTGAAGCCCTCAATGCTGCGCAAGGGCGCGCGCAAGTCGTGCGAAAGTGTTACGCCAAACGCGGCCAGTTCGCGCGCTGTGGCCTCGCCTTGTAGCGCGCAGTCCGCCAGACGCTGCTCAAAAAGAGCGTTCGACGCGCCTGGCGCGGGTTCGTCCGGGACAGTGCTTTTCAAGAGGTTTCACGCGGGCTTGGACAGGGGAAGATTGTGCCATGTCAGAGGTAGGTGAACAAAGAAAGCCCGGCGACATTGGCGAAAGATTTTTGCGCTGCCTGGAGATTGACCTGTTGCTGTGTGAGTTCCGCCGCCGCCTGGGCGTAATCGACATCCTGCAGCCTCGATAGCGTCTGGCTGTACTGAAGCGCGCGGTCGTCGCCAGCGCTCTTGACCGTGTCGAGCTCGTTGAGTCTGGCACCGGTCGTGAAACGCATGTAGGAAACATTTTCCAGGGCGTTGTCCAGATTGCGTTGCACGGCCGAGAGCTGGTTGGTCAGCGCGGGTCCGCTGGCCTTGCTCTGCAGCAATTGGGCCAGACTTTCAATGGTTTTGAACACATCCTGATGCGAGCTTGGTGCAATGCTGAAGCTGTCGCCATCGGCCGGGGAGCCGGTGATGCTGACTTGCGCGCCCAAATCGACAGCCGGCGGCCCTGCCTGACTGAGGCCGATGTAACTGCCACTGGTGTAGGTGCGCGGGTATGGCGCTGTGCCTGGCGTCAGACCGGTCAGCAGAGATTTGCCGGCGACGTTGTCGATGATGTCGTAGGTTGTGACCCCACTGTTGACAGAGAACTTGATCGACAGATCTTTGCTGTTGCTTGGGTCATTCCACTTGGCCGCGTCCAGCACGGCTCCCTGGTCGATCACCGCCGAGCCGGAGTTCGTCCCGGCTGCAGTGACAAAGCTGCCGTTGCCGTTGGGAATGCGCTGGAACACGTCGCTGCCTGAGTCGCTGACTGCGATCTGCCGTGATGCGCTGACCTGGATCAGCCGCTGGCCCTGATCGCCGCTGTATACGACCACACCGGGTGCCGATTCATAAAACGGCCGGACTCCCCCCTGGTATCCGGAAAAAAGAAACTGGCCGCTGCTGTCGGCGGTATTGGCTTGGCCGAGCAGTTCCTGGTAGCTGCTGCGCAATTCGCTTGCCAGGCTGTTGCGGTCGCTGGCACCCAGAGATCCGTTGCCGGCAGCCACAGAGATCGATTTGATGTTCTGCAATAGCGACGAGATGTTGCCCAGTACCGACTCTTCGAGTGACAGGCTGTCGCTGGCATTGCCGGAATTGGTGCCGTACTGGGTATTCATGGCCTGTGCCTGGGACACGTCGAGTGCCTGGGCGGCCCCGATCGGGTCGTCTGCTGGTGTGAGGATGCGCTTGCCGCTTGCAATTTGCTGCTGTACCTGAAGCAGCTTTGTGTTCTGCGTCTGCATGGCGGCGATACCGGCGTCGTAAAAAGTGCTGCTGCTGATACGCATGATGTGCTCCGGGTACCTGGAATATGTTCGCCAATATCAGAGATCCAGCACAGTCTGGAACAGGCTGTTTGCGATCTGCATCATCTTTCCCGATGCCTGGTAGGCCTGCTGGTAACGCAACAGGTTGGCAGCCTCCTCATCGAGGTTGACACCAGAGACCGACTGCTGTGCCTGCTGTGCCTGCGCAATGACATTGGTCTGCGCCGTGGCCATCACATCGGTTTGCCGAGCCGTGTCGCCCACCTTGCTCACCAACTGACTGTAAGCGCCACCGTAACTGGTCGATGCCCGACTGCCAGCGACGCTGGCGTTGCGGCCCAGGGTGTTGCTGGTTTGCAGCGCCGCGAGCGCGAGTGCGTTGCGGTTGTCAGCCGAGCCGCCGCTGTTCTTTGCGATGCTGAAGACGTCGCCGTTCGATGGTGTACCCACGACCGAAAAACTCAGACCGTTGAAACTGATAGGCGTGCCGGCTTTGTAGGCGATCGGGCTGACGGGTGGCAGCGCTCCAGCGACCGTGAACTGGCTGGCGGCGGCATCAAAGGTGAGGGTGACGTCCGCCGACAAGGGTAGATCGGCCGTACTCGAAACACTGGCTGCAGACAGGCTTGCGCTGCTGCTGTTGCCAAGGGCCGCCTGTGCACGAATCGGGGAGGCTGCTGCGATCTGGGCCGGGTCGGTCAAGGCGACGGAGATGCTGCTGGCGCCAAATCGTGTTGGTTCTATGGTCCAGCTGTCGTTCACGGCCGCGCCCGATGTCAGTGTCAGGCTCAGACCATCCACGTTCAGGCTGTAGGGATAGCCGCTTGCGCCTGGAAACGAGACCGCGGTGCTGCTGCCGTCCGAAACTTTGGTCAGAAGGAAATTCTCGTTGCCGCTGGTGCTGCCTTGGTATTGCAGACGATAGTCGCTGGTGGTCAGCGCGCTGGAGTCCTCCAGCTTGACGGATACGGCAACCGGACCTGTATTGTTGGCATCGGCCAGAACGCCAGGACCGGAATAGGAGAAGAAGCTGCCACCCAGCGCCCCATTCAAGTCCTGCCCCAGAGCGTGCTGTGCGTTGAATGACTGTGCCAGTCCGAGCGCCAGGCGTCCGAGAGAATTCTGGGCGTCGTCCAGGGATTCGCTGCGAAAGCTCAACAGGCCGCCCAGGGCGCCGCCCTTCAGGCTGCTGTCAGCCAGCGTTGCGGTAGTGCCACCGTTCGGGTAAGCCACCACCATCCGGCTCGAATCCTCCGCTGATGGTTTGGCGCTGAGTTGAAAGGTCTGATCACCCACGACAAGCGGTTGACCGTTGCCGATGAAGACAGCGTAGCTGCCGTCGCTTTGCTTGAGTACAGACGCATGCACCTCTTTGTTCAGCGCTGCAACCAACTGATCGCGCTGATCGCGCAGATCGTTGGCGCTCTGCGAAGTGCTGCTCTCAGCCTTCTGGATGCTCTGGTTCAGACCAGCGATTTGCTGCGCATAACTGTTGATCGAAGCTACGCTGCTGCTTATACCGGAATTGATGTCCGTGCGCATCTGCGTCATCTGCTGGTCCAGATCGCGAAAGCTCCCGGTCAGGGTATTGGCTGAAGAGAGCAGAGCCTGGCGCGAAGAGACCGATGCCGGATCGGCGGCAAGCGCGGCAACGCCGCTAAAGAAATTTGCCAGAGCGGGCGCCAGGCCGGTGCTGGAGTCACCGAGCATGTTGCTGAGTTGCTTGATCTGTGCGTTGTAAGTGTCGATCTGGCTGCCTTGCGTCTGAGCTAATGTCAATTGATTGGACAAGGTGTCACTGTAAAGACGACGCACGGTGTTGACCGCCACGCCCTCGCCAAGGAAGCCAGTGCCACTGGCTTGTGCTGTGTTGGCAGTTTGAACAACTTCCTGGCGGCTGTAGCCGCGTGTCGAGGCATTGCTGATGTTGTGCCCGGTCGTCACAATTCCGGCCTGCGCCGCGCTCATGCCACTCATGCCAACATTGAATAAACCAATTCCCATTTAGGCCGCTCCGCCGATAACACCGCTCAACTGTATTAGCGGCTCTGAAAGACAAACATTGAATGTGTCGTGTTGCATAGCGCCGACTCCTTACGCTACCAGGACCTGGCGCAGGCGCGCGCCGTTCAGGACCTGAGTCAATTTTTCAGCATACCTGGGGTCGGTCGCATAGCCGGCACGTTGCAGCCCTTGGGCAAACCCCGCTCCGTCACTTTGCTTCAATACGGCAGCGTAGCGCGGGTTGCCTTGCATCAAGCTGGCGTAATTCTGGAAGGCCTCGGCATAGGATGCGTAGGCGCGAAACTTCTGCACCGACTTGCGCGGCACGCCGGCTGTGTATTCGGTGGTCGTGACATCGACTGTTGCACCCTTCCAGTTGGCGCCAGCCTTGATGCCAAATACGTTGTAGCTCGGACTGCCATCAGCAGCGCGTATTTCGCGCTTGCCCCAGCCGCTCTCCAGCGCTGCCTGGCCCAAAAGGAACTGCGCTGGAATTCCGGTCGCATTGGCCGCCTGCAGCGCATGGGCTTTCATGCGGGACAGAAAGTCCGAACTGGCGCCCGAACTGCTGGCCGGGGTGCTGGCTTTGGCATCATCCGTGATCGGCGGTAGTTCGGTTGGCACTGTCGGCAAGGGCTCCCGTACCGGGCTGCTTGCTGCCGCAGAAGCGTCGCCGGCAGGCAAAGCAACTTGTGCGGTTGGCGTCAAGGCGGGCGACGTGCTGACAGGATCGGCCTGCTGTGTGCGCCGGAGTTGGCGCAGCATCACATCGGCCAGACCGATGCCCCGCCCGGAGAGGCTTTGCGCCATCTGTTGGTCGAGCATCGAGGTGTACATGCGCGTTGAATCGCTGTCCATCAAGCCGTCCTGGGGTGTGGCGTCACGCATGCTCTTGAGCAGTGTCTGCAGAAAGACAGCCTCGAACTGTACCGACACGGCCTTCAGGGCTTGATCCGGATTCTGTTTGGCCTGCGCTCGCAAGGTGTCGAGGCTGCGACTGTCCAACGCCAGGTTGGCGGTGGCACTGGGTAGCTGATTCATGCTGACAACTCCCCGTCCATCAGATGATTTCCAGTTCAGCGCGCAAAGCGCCCGCGGCTTTCATCGCCTGAAGAATGGCCAGCAGGTCCAGCGGTGTGGCGCCGATGGCGTTGAGCGACTTGACCACATCGCCAAGTGAAACGCTGGGCGTAACCATGGTGAGACCGCTCTTGTCGGAGCGGATATCCACCGTCGCCCGTTCGCTCACCACGGTGTCGCCACGGGTGGCAAACGGCGAAGGCTGACTAACCACTGGTTCGCTGTTGATAACCACGGTCAGATTACCGTGCGCCACGGCACAGGCATCAACCATGACGGACTGATTCATGACGATCGATCCGGTGCGAGCGTTGACAATTACCTTCGCACTCGTCGGCGCCGGGTTGATCTCCAGATTTTCGATCTGGGACAGGAATGTCACGCGTTCGTCCGCCGTTGCGGGCGCTCGCACCCGGATCAAGCGGCCATCGACCGCAACGGCGACACCTGCACCGGCCCGAGCGTTGATGGCATCGACGACGCGTCGTGTTGTACTGAAATCCGTGATGGTCAGTTCAAGATGGAGATATTCACCCTGACCCAGTTCCGTCGGCACCGCGCGCTCGACGCTGGCGCCAGCGCTGATGCGTCCGACGCTCAGGTGATTGACCTGCACGCTGCTCGCCCCGCCGCTTGAGCTCGCACCGACGCCACCAACCAGAACGTTGCCTTGGGCGATGGCATAGACCTGACCGTCACCACCTTTGAGGGGTGTCATCAGCAGTGTGCCGCCGCGAAGACTCTTGGCATTGCCCATGGAGGAAACAGTGACATCGATCGCTTGTCCGGGTCTGGCAAAAGCAGGGAGCGACGCGGTCACCATCACGGCCGCCACGTTCTTCAACTGCAGGCTGCTACCCGCTGGCAGCGTGACACCGAGCTGGGTCAGCATATTGATCACGCTCTGCACCGTAAACGGTGTCTGCGTCGTCTGGTCCCCACTCCCATCCAGACCCACTACCAGGCCAGTGCCGATAAGCTGATTGCTGCGCACACCCTCGATCGAAACCAGATCCTTGATGCGTTCGGCATGAGAAGCGCCCGAAAGCATCAACAGTACAGACAGCAATGCGAGCAGGCAGTTTTTGAAGTAGGTCATTTCGAGCTCTTTGCCTTGGAACTGGCGGTCAGAACGGGTTAAGCGAATTGAAGACGCGCGAGAACCAGCCCATGGTTTGCGCTTCATCGATATAGCCGTTGCCACGGTACTCAACGCGCATATCAGCCACCTGACTTGATGACACGACGTTGCCCGGAGCCAGTCGGTTCGGACTGACAACGCCCGAAAAACGGACGAACTCGGAGCCCTGATTGATGCCGATCTGCTTCTCACCGCTGACCACCAGGTTGCCGTTGGCCAGCACGTCGATCACAGTGACGGTAATGGTTCCGGTAAATGCGTTGTTGCTTGCGCTGTCGCCTTTGCCATCAAAACTATTGGAAGAACTGGTATTGAGATTCAGGCCCTGCAAACCTGCACCGGGCAAGCCTGCCACCGCAGTGGCCGAGGTGTCATTGGCAGTCTTGCGGGCGGCGGTACTGCCAGACGCCTTGCTGGCCGCGGTGGTCTCATTGATGTTGATGGTCAGAACATCGCCGATCGCACTGGCGCGCCGGTCCTCGAACAGCGGATGCGCGGCGTAGCCTGTCTGACCGATGTTTCCCACCTGGTAGATGGCGCCCTTCGTAGCTGGTGCGACAGGTCCGGCCGCCGGTCGCGCCGTCATCGGTTGCTGCACGCTCGAGACCGGCGCGGGTGGAATGAAGCCACAGGACGTCAGCAGCACGGAACACGCTGCCGTGAGGAGAACGGGAAGAAATCTTGGGATCATGATTGCCTCGTTCAGTTTGGCCTCTAGAGTTGAGCCAGTTTCTGCAGCATCTGGTCAGATGTGCTGATGGCCTTGGAGTTGATTTCATAAGCCCGTTGGGTCTGGATCATGGCGACCATTTCCTCAACCACATTGACATTGGAGGTTTCGACGTTGCCTGCGCTGAGCTTGCCCAGCCCGTTGGTGCCAGGTGTGTTCGCGCTCGGTGTGCCGGATGAAGCGGTTTCCAGGTACAGGTTTTCGCCAGCGCTTTGCAGACCCGTCGGATTCACGAAACTCACGAGTTGCAGCGAACCAACCTGCGTCGGTTTGATTGAACCGGCTGCCAGCACCGATATCGTTCCGTCCTGACCAATGGTGATGCTCTGGGCGCCAGCGGGGATAGTGATCTGCGGCTGGATGTGAAAGCCGCTCGATGTGACCAGTGCGCCCTGACTGTCAACCTGAAACGATCCATCGCGGGTGTAGGCGTTGGTCCCGTCGGGTTGCAGAACCTGAAAAAATCCATTGCCCTGGATGGCTACATCGAGCGGATTGCCGGTCTGTTGAATATTGCCTTGGGTAAAGATTTTCACCGCCGCAACTGGATGCACACCGGTGCCGATCTGCAAGCCCGAGGGCAGTTGAGTCTGCTGTGAAGACTGTGCGCCGGGCTGACGTATGGTCTGGTACAACAAGTCTTCAAACACGGCACGCGAGCGCTTGAATCCGTTGGTACTGACGTTGGCCAGGTTGTTCGCGATGACGTCGAGTTGTGTCTGCTGCGCGTCAAGGCCGGTTTTGGCTATCCATAGAGATCGGATCATTTTCTGCTCCCAATTAAGAAGTGGGGTTATTCATGGGGAATGTGTCAGGACCTGACATTGAGGATCTGACTGGCCTGCGTTGCATCCTTCTGCGCGTTGTTCAGAAGTTGCATCTGCACGTCGAACTGTCGCGCCAGGCCAATCATGCTGATCATTTCCTCGACCACATTCACGTTGCTGCCTTCAAGAGTCCGTGAAGCCAGTGTCACGCTCGGGTCGGCCGGAGCACTGGCACCATTGGCGAGCCGGAACAAGCCGTCGTCGCCGCGTTGCAACTGCTTCTCGTCGGGGTTGACCAGCTTGATGCGCCCAACCACGGCGACCGATGTATGCGGTGGCGTGGTCGAGACTACCGACACTGTGCCTTCTTTCGCAATGTTGATGATGGAATCCGGAGGCACCGAAATCGGGCCGCCTTCGCCCAGGACATTAAGGCCATTGCGGGTTTGCAGCATGCCGTTCTGGCTGATCTGCAAGGCCCCATTGCGCGTATAGGCTTCGCCACCATTGGCGAGCTGCACGGCGATCCAGCCTGGTCCCGGCAAGGCGATGTCCAGGTCGCGTCCGGTGGCCTGCAAAGGTCCGGGCGCGAAATTGGCGCCAGTGGTCGCAAGCTCCGCGAACGCACGTGTCTGCATGCCGTCACCAGGAACCTGAACCGCGCGAAACGCACTGCTTGCGGCGCGGTAGCCGTTGGTTGAGATGTTGGCCAGGTTGTGGGACACGATGGCTTGCTGGTCCATCGTGTGTTTGGCGCCGCTCATCGCGACATAGATCATGCGATCCATGGTGCTTCACCCTATTTCAGGTTGACCAGAGTTTGCATCAGCGCATCTTCTGTCTTGATGGACTGGGCGTTAGCCTGGTAGATGCGCTGCGCGCTGATCATGTTGACGAGTTCCGCCGTGAGGTCAACGTTGGACTCCTCCTTGGCGAATGCCTGCAGGGCGCCCAGACTGGCGCTGCCTGGTGTTCCGGTCAACGCAACACCGGAATTTGAAGTCTCTACCCACATGCTGTCGCCCGTTGGAGCCAAGCCCTGCGGATTGGCGAAGCTTGACAGGGCAATCTGACCAAGCTTGCTTGACTGCCCGTTGCTGTAGCGCCCCAGAATCGTGCCGTCATCACCGATGCTGTAACCGCTCAACTGGCCCGCTGCATAGCCGTTCTGGGAAAGCGAGTTGATACCGGAACTGGAACCAAACTGAGTCATGGCGCTGTAATCCACTGTGATGGAAAGCGGCGCGGCGCCGTTGCTGAGCGTTGCCGTCTTGACAGCGTTGGTGGCACTGAGAAAGCTGCCGCTGCTATTGAAGCTCAGGTTGCTGACGCCACTGCCGTTGGCGGCGACGCCGTCGACGTAGACGTTGGCGTCCCAGGCATTGGCGGCCGTCTTGTTGAAATAGAAGCTGACGGTGTGCGCTTTGCCCAGCGAGTCGTAGCAACTGGAAGCGGTGGAATAGTTGTAAGTACCTGGATTGGTCGCGACAAAGGCAGACGTTGGCAGGATGGGGTCAGTCGACGCCAGGTTCGCCCCGACGCTCGCTGTGGAAGTGGCTTTGGCCAGGATGTCGGTCGAAGATAGTTGAAGGTTTGTCAGAACGCCGGGAACGATGGCGCCGTTGACAGCCTGGTAGCCGGTGAGGTTCTGCCCCCCTGTGCCAACAATGTAGCCGTTCTTGTCCAGACTGAAGCTGCCGTCGCGGGTGTAGCTGATCGCGCCATTGTTGCTCATCCGGTAGAACCCCTGGCCGTTGACGGCGACATCCAACGGACTGCTGGTGGTAGTGATGCTCCCCTGCGAGAACTGTTGCGCCACGCCGGTGAACTGTGTGCCAATTCCAATCTGGCTCCCGGCTCCACCGCCAAACCACGAAGCATATACATCACCAAAAGCAGCGACACCCTGTTTGAAACCGGTCGTGTTGGCATTGGCGACGTTGTTTCCGATGACGTCGAGGTTTTTCGCTGAAGCGTTGAGGCCGCTCAAACCCTGTTGGAAGCTCATTTGAATTCTCCTTGCTGGTAATCGCTCATAGCGAAGCTCACATGACTTGTTTCACATCGGCAAGCGTGACCTGGCCGATACCGTTCACATTCAGAGTGACGCCGTTCTTGCCGGTCGTGACACTGCTGACCTGGCCGCCAGCGAGCGTGGTGGCGTCGACTTTCTTGCCACCCTGTGTCGCCGCCACGGTGAAGCTGTAGCTTCCTGCTGCAGCTGTTGCACCGCTGTCGGTCACTCCATCCCACTGGAATCCCATGACACCGGCGGCCTGGGCTCCAAGATGCACCTGATGTAATTGCAAGCCAGAGCTGTCACGGATCGATACCACCACGTCATCGGCCGCCTGGCTCAATTCCGCGCCGCCGATGGCAGAGCCATCCTGCAGCGTCATGGCACTCGCAGGAGCGAGCACGTTGTGGCCGATCATGGAGGTCGCCTGCAATGACTGGCCGGCGCTGAAACTCGTCGCCATGCTTTGCAAGGTCGTATTGAGCTGGTCGATGCCACTGACCGTGCTGATTTGCGCCATCTGCGACGTGATCTGCGCGTTGTCCATCGGACTGAGGGGATCCTGATTCTTCAGTTGCGTTACGAGCAAGGTGAGAAAGCGGTCTTGCGCCGCGCTGCTCGCAGTAGTCGAAGTGGTCGCTGTGGTGTTCAATGCTGCAGCGTTGATGCTTGCACTGCCTGTTGTGCTACTGATGCTCATGGTTGGATCCTTTCAGCTTGATTCAGTTGATTCGAGTTCATGACGATTACTGCCCTAGAGTCAGTGTCTTGAGCAGCAGCGTTTTGGCGGTGTTCAGGATCTCGACATTGTTTTGGTAGGAGCGCGAGGTGGCAATCATGTTGACCATTTCATCGACCACACTGACGTTGGGCATGACGACGTAGCCCTTGTCGTTGGCAAGTGGATGCTTCGGGTCGTAGACCTCTTTTCCCGGCGTGCTGTCTTCGATCACGCTCATGACCTTGACCCCGCTGCCGACTTCGCCGTCGATAGGCAATTCGCCAAACACGACCTGCTTGGCGCGATAGGCCTGTCCGCTGGAACTTGTAACGCTGTCGGCATTGGCCAGATTGCTGGCGACGACGTTGAGTCGCTGTGACTGGGCCTTCATGGCGGAGCCGGCGATCTCGAATACGTTGAATAGAGACATGATTCAATTACCCCTGCAGCGCGGCCTGCATCAATTTGATCTGGTTGCTGATAAAGGTCAGGTTGGCGTCATAGTGCACCGCGTTTTCAGCGAAGCGGTTGCGCTCCACGTCCATGTCCACCGTGTTGCCGTCCAGGCTTGGCTGCAGCACGCCGCGATAAAGTACGTCAGTTGTCGGGCGACCTGTGTTTCCCGTCAGATGCCTCTCACTACTGGCCTGCAACAAAACGGCGGGCGTCAATTGCTCGGACGTGGCATTGCGAAGCACTGATGCGAAATCAATATCGCGTGCCTTGTAACCCGGCGTGTCGGCATTGGCAATATTGGCTGCCAGCAACTGCTGACGGA
>CAIYGK010000005.1 GCA_903925725.1 uncultured beta proteobacterium
GACCCGCAAGGCGACGTCCCCGCCTGGCTCCAGCGGCAAAGGAAACTCTACAAACATGATTGGGTGGTGTATGCCAAGGCCCCGATGGGCGGACCGGCCCAGGTGCTGGAGTATTTGAGCCGCTACCAGTGCAGCAGAATGGCCTCCCGCTGGTCAGCAGTGGTGTGGGGGCGCACGAACAGGTCAAGGCTGGCAACACCCCGCACAGCCACCCTAGCCGGGGCGTCAGCCTCATGCACCCGCAGGCGGTAGCGTTGGCCCAGAAAGTAGTGGCTTTCACCGTTGACCATCTCACGCTGGCTCTGGCGTGGCTGAGCTGCAAACTTTGCCTTCTGCCGCTTGATCCAACCCAGCTTGTCGATCACTGCCAGCCGCACGGCTTCATCACTGATTACCAGCGGTGCGGCTATGGAGTACGTTTTTCGGGGGCAACATCATAGTCACCATTCTTGGCTGGTGGTATGCCGTACTCAAAACGGTGGTACAGGTCATTGACCGGGTCCACCCCACTGAGCCAGTTCTTGTTAGAAAACGGGAAATTGGCAACCACATAGTCAAAGGTCTTCAGCCTGCCATCGGCACTCTTGAAATGGGGGCTGGCAATTACGTTGTCCTGCCAGATTTCCGCTGTGGGGCAGTCGTGCAGCACCATGTTCATTCGTGCCAACGCAGACGTGGCGTTGTCCATCTCCTGCCCTAGATGCCCATCCCGGATCAAGCTGCCACGGAGTTCCAACAGCCAAGTCTGTGCCTGCTCTTCCGTCTCATAGAACGTTTGAGTGCGCTCGGCCGGTACCTCACCGTTATCCGTTGCCAGATAGAGCTAGGGGTAACGGATGCCACGATGCGGTCCTGCCTCCAACGTCAAGGGCTTAGAGCCTCAAGTTTTGTTCGCAGAATTTGCATGGTGCCTTCCCCGCCTTTATGGCTCAGGGTCTGCAACGTACTGGCGGACCGGTCAAGCTCGCAGGGTCCATCGTGAGACCAGCAAACCATTCCTGACCAAGTTTTCCGGCGTATGGCCGCAACGGCCGAAGTTCAAAAGGCTGGCCGTTTTTCAATGCCTCCACCGACTTCTTGAACTCGGCTTCAATCACGGGGTCCTTCAAATCGCTGGAGTAGCCGCCACGACGGACGTGTGCCATGTACGCGTGCCAATGAAAGGGGTTTCGGAACCGTGCATGAAGTCTTTGCACGTGACAGTGATGACAGATCATGTATGCAGCAGGTTCCGCCCAGACGTAAGGCAGACCGTAATCCTCGTCGTGATACTCCACCTCGGCATCTGGGTCACCGCATAACCTGCACCGCCCTGTCGGGTACGGGAGCTTGCCGGATTTGAACCGGCGCTTCATCTCCTCAAACTTTTCCATCCGCTCATCCCAACTGTATCCGTTGTAAGGGTTGCCCTCGCTCATACATCCTCCAGTGGGTTCAAATTCATCGACCATGAACTTCCCCAGAGGATAACGCATACGGTTGTATGCAGACAATTCGAGCTAAATCGGTGACTCTCAACCGCATATGCGGGACAAGAAGCTGCCGACTGTTATTTTTGGTGAGGTGTTGCAAGAACTGCGCTTGCAGCAGGGCCTGACCCAAGATCAATTGGCAGCACTTGCGGAAACCGAGCGCAGCCATATCAGCGCCCTTGAACGTGCCGAGAAAGGCCCGGCTCTCGCCACCGTCTTCGTGCTTGCCCAAGCCCTGAATATGCCAGCCGGTGACCTGATCGGCCTTGTTGAAAAGCGGCTGATGGCCCATCGTTAGTGCCCACGGCTGCGCGGGAAACGTGCGCTGCAATTCAATTGCAAGATGACCATGGCTAGTTCCGGTCTACAGAAGACCACGCTCGGCGAAACTTAATGTGCCTGCGCCGCCGACAATGATGTGATCGAGCACCCGAACATCGACCAACGCCAGCGCGGCTTTCAATGTCTGGGTCAGCGCCTCGTCTGCCCGACTTGGCTGCGGGACTCCCGACGGGTGGTTATGTGACAGGATGACAGCCGCTGCGTTTGCCGCGAGTGCGGTCTTCACAATCTCCCGAGGATAGACCGAAGTTTGCGTGAGGGTTCCCCGAAACATGTCATCAGCCACGATCAGCCGGTTTTGAGCGTCGAGAAAAAGCACAACAAAGCTCTCGTACTCCCGCCCCGCAAAATGAATCCGCAGAAAGTCACGCACGGCGTCAGGTGACGCGAATACCGTGCGCCCCTTCATCTCCTCACATAGCCAGCGCCTGACCAATTCCCGCGCCACCAAGCACGTTCGATGCTGCTGGCCCTCAGGCATCCTACAAACCTAAGCAGTAGCGGTCCATTGCTTAGTCGCTCGACAGACGACATCGTTGTAGGATCATTTCCTGATAGCAGACAGTGACGAGCGTCGCTGCATCGTTTCGATTCACACTTCTCAGGCATCCAGCACGGCGACACCGTCTGCCGCAC
>CAIYGK010000006.1 GCA_903925725.1 uncultured beta proteobacterium
ATCAAAAATCAGTTCGACTGTAACCAGGGTGGCGTCTTGCGCGTGTTTTCGAACGTTGGTTAGTATTACAGCGCAAGGTTGGGTGAAAGAAGAGCAAGTCTGGTCAAGGTAGCCTTGCGATGTGACAGATAAGCTTCATAGTTGCGCTTCTGGTAATATCGAACTCGCTGCAAAGCAGCTGCGGCATTGAAAATAGGTTTAGGCAGCACGCTGGACAACAGAAGACGAACTTGGTAGATAGTCAAAGCAGGCGAAAGGTGTTGAAAATAGACACGGAGACGGACCAAGAAATGATGAGCCAAAGCAACCAACAGCATGTGATGATGCCAGCCGAGCCAGCTACGCATTTCGTAATGGTCGAAACCGACTTCGCCTTTGGCTTCTTCGAAGATAATTTCGATCGGCCAACGCATGCCGCTGATACGCACGAGCTCGATCAAGGATGTATCGGCCGGGGCATTGCTGAAGTAGAATTTGACCTCGGTTGGATCATCCAGGTTGCGGCGGATGATCAGCCAAATTTCGGGACCGGGCAAGTTGCCTCGCGATTCGATGATGCGCAGAAAGGCAAACTCACATACGATGGGACCTTTGCTACCTTCTTTGATGGTGGCGGGAGTCCAAGTTTCCTTGGGGATCGATCCGACCAGTTCCCGGACCAGGATTGGGCGATCTTCGGGGTTGCGCAGCCGCAAACGAGTGGGGTGACGCCCCCGGCCTTTCCATTCCGGTACATACACTGCGGGTCGGCACTGCCACCAGATCGAGGTTGTACATTTGATTTCGGTGAAATACCATTTGTCCAATCCGGCTACCCCGTCCCGAAAAGCTGGCGAATCGCCATACAATTCGTCGGCAGCCACCCAGGCAAACGGCAACTCACCTCGCTGAATGGCTCGCTGCAACAACTCCAGAGCAATTTCGGGCTTGGTTTGAGGTTGCAATTCATCAGGCACACCACATGCTGCGCGTTTGTCAGCATGCTCTTCATCAAACCAACTTTCCGGCATGAACAATTGCCCTTCAATCAGGCTGTAGCCTTTGCGACTGACATATCCCAGGTAAACCCCAACTTGGCTGTTGGCTACCTTCCCCACCGAACCACAGTATTGAGCCGCTACCCCCACCGAGTTGTCTCCTTGCTTGACTACCCCCGATTCATCAATCAAGGCTACTCCATCTTTTTCTCCCAACATCTCCGCCACCAATCTTTGATGAATGAGGGTCACTGGTTCGGTCTTCCATGGACTTTGCCCGATAAAATGCTGCATGCTGCGAGCTTTATCTCCCCAGTCCAGCGCCATCCGTTCCACATTCTTGCGCGGCGTATCGCCCAACAAGCCGCACACATAGGCTTTACTCCGCTCCGATTGCTCCGCTCGCTGAAAGGCAGGTCTAAAAAGTTCGATATAGCTTATCATCTCATCCAAAAACTGGTCAATATCTTTTTCGCTCAAATTGCATTCTGGCGCAAGGCAAGTTTCAGTTACAATTTCTGTAGGCATGGTTTTCCTCTTCTCCTTCCCACTTGGCGGTGGTTGGAGAAAGATACCATGCCTTTTGCTTTCAATCTATCTCACCTAACTTCCTGCTACCTTGCGCTGTAATATTAGAGCGTGGCCTATATGTTCCTATCGAGATGAAATATCCCGCATGAAATGACAATATGACAGGGGGTACTACGTACCCCCCCTTGTCATTTGTCATGTCATATTTGCAAAATGA
>CAIYGK010000007.1 GCA_903925725.1 uncultured beta proteobacterium
ATCTCAACAGTCAAGGCAAAGTTTTCGGCCGCATAGGATATTTGATGGCATTGCAAAAACTAGAACTCACCTGGATCGGCAAAGACCAGCGGCCGCGGTTGGAGCCGCGGATTTTGCTGGAGGATCCGAAGCGCAGTTACCACGCCAAGCAGCGGGTCACGGACAACGATCTGTTTGACAACCGGCTGATCAAGGGCGACAACCTGCTGGCGCTGAAGGCGCTGGAGGCGGAGTTTGCGGGCAAGGTGAAGTGTGTGTTCATTGACCCGCCGTACAACACCGGTAGCGCGTTCACGCATTACGACGACGGGCTGGAGCACTCCATCTGGCTGGGACTGATGCGGGATCGGCTGGAGATCATTCGACGGCTGATAGCGGATGACGGTTCGCTGTGGATCACCATTGACGACAACGAGGCGCATTACCTCAAGGTGTTGTGTGATGAGATTTTTGGGCGAAGGAATTTTGTTGCCAATGTGGTTTGGCAGAAGAAGTATTCGGTTTCGAGCGACGCCAAGGGTATCCCGCCATCCCATGATCATATTTTGGTATTTTCAAAGGCCGGGACTATGACGCGAAACATATTGCCTCGCTCCGAAAAACAAAATGATCTCTATAAGTATGATGACCATGACGGGCGCGGTCCATGGCGGACAGACAACTTGAGCGTAAAGACGATATCTCAAGCGTATCTTTATGAAATTGCCAATCCAAAGACAGGTATTTCATACTCTCCACCGGCAGGGCGAGCCTGGATGACAAGTCAAGACAGGATGCAAGTACTGATTGATGACCGGCGTGTTTTTTTTGGACGAGGCGGGAACGGCGCACCGCAATTGAAACGATACCTTTCAGAGGTTCAACAAGGGGTTGTACCAACAACTTGGTGGACGTTCGACGAAGCAGGTCACAACGATGAGTCTCGTAAAGAGCAAAAAGTCCTGATTCCGGGCGATCCTTTTGCAACACCTAAGCCTGAGCGTTTGCTTCATCGCATTCTCAGCATCGCCACCAACCCCGGCGACCTCGTCCTCGACTCCTTCGCCGGTTCCGGCACCACCGGCGCGGTCGCGCACAAGATGGGTCGGCGCTGGATCATGGTGGAACTGGGCGAGCACTGCCATACGCACATCGTGCCGCGTCTGCAAAAAGTCATTGACGGGCAAGACCCTGGGGGCGTAACGCAGCCCACCGGATGGCAGGGTGGTGGTGGCTTTCGCTATTACGAGTTGGCGCCCACGCTGCTGGCCACCGACGGCTGGGGCAATCTGGTCATCAACCCCGAGTACGACGCGGCCATGCTTTCGGCGGCGATGTGTAAGCTTGAAGGCTTTGCCTACGCGCCGTCCGAGTTGCTGTGGTGGCAACAGGGGTGCAGCAGTGAGAGTGACTTTATTTACGTGACCACCCAAACGCTGGGGCCTGAACAACTGGAAGCGCTCAGTGACGAAGTGGGCACCGACCCCAACAATCCGCGCAGCCTGCTTGTGTGCTGTGGTGCCTACCGGGGTGTCAGCGCCGCGCAGGCCGCCCAGCGTTGGTCGAATTTGACCCTCAAGAAAATCCCCAAGATGGTGAAAGACCGTTGCGAGTGGGGCCATGACGACTACAGCCTGAACGTGGCTAACCTGCCGATGGCGCAAAAGCCGGTGGATGCGCCGCCCGCGCAGGATGAGCTGTTTGGCAAGGGGGACGTATGAGCCAGCGCGAAGTCAACGCCATCGCGGGCCGCCTGAGCCTGCGCCCGCCGCAATCGGAGTCGCTGGCCAAGCTGGCGAGCGCGATTGAGGCGTCTCCTGCCATGCTGCAGCCCAACCGCGACGCGGTGGAGGTGGCGGCCATTTTGCATACGCTCAAGGGTCTGTTCCCCA
>CAIYGK010000008.1 GCA_903925725.1 uncultured beta proteobacterium
CAGCGCCAGATGTCGAACGATGGCGGACCGAAGGCGGGCGAGGTCGTTGACGATTACCTGCTGAAGGTTGATCACCCGCTGGTGGTTCCTGTCAACCGCAAAGTTCGCATCATCACGACCGCCAATGACGTCATCCATGCGTGGATGGTGCCGGCCCTGGGCATTCAGCAGGCGGCGATTCCGGGCTTTGTGCGCGATACCTGGTTTCTTGCTGAAAAGATCGGCGATTACCACGGCCAATGTGCGCAACTTTGTGGCAAAGAGCACGCCTACATGCCGATTCATGTCAAGGTGGTGTCGAGCGCAGACTATACCCAGTGGGTAGCTGGTGAGAAGAAAAGAATGGCAGCTCTGGCAGACGACCCGACCAAGGTCTGGAGCGCAGAAGAGATGATCAAGCGCGGTGAAAAAGTGTATGCCACCAACTGTGTTGCCTGTCATCAGGCACACGGCAAAGGGGCAGGTCCGATCAAGCCGCTAGATGGCTCCGCCGTGGTGCTGGACGCCGACAAGGGCGTACAGATTGCGGTGCTGCTGGCGGGCCGCGTGAACCTTGGCATGCCCACATGGAAGCAGCTCAGCGATACCGACATCGCGGCGGTTGTTACCTACACCAAGAACAACTGGTCCAACAAGACGGGTCAACTGGTTCAGCCGGCTGACGTTGCCGCGGCGCGCCATTGAGCGTTTGTCACCCGAATACAAGAATGAAGAAGGAAATCAGATGAGTGCCGTTCTAGACCATCCAGCCCATCCGGACCACGGCGATCACCACAGTCATACGCCAACGGGATGGCGTCGCTGGGTATATGCGACCAATCACAAAGACATAGGCACGATGTACATGCTGTTCAGTCTCACCATGCTGATGCTGGGTGGTGTGCTGGCCTTGATTATTCGTGCCGAACTGTTCCAGCCTGGCCTGCAATTTGTCAACCCCGAGTTCTTTAACCAGCTCACCACCATGCATGGGTTGATCATGGTGTTTGGCGCCATCATGCCGGCCTTTGTTGGTTTTGGAAACTGGATGATTCCGCTGCAGATCGGCGCCTCGGACATGGCGTTCGCCCGCATGAACAATTTCAGTTTCTGGCTGCTGATTCCGTCTGGCTTGCTGCTGGCGAGTTCCTTCTTCATGCCCGGTGGCGCGCCTGCTACAGGCTGGACGCTGTACGCGCCGCTGTCGCTTCAGATGGGCCCAAGCATGGACAGCAGTATCTTTGCGATCCACATCCTGGGCGCCTCCAGCATCATGGGGTCGATCAACATCATCGTCACCATTCTGAACATGCGCGCGCCTGGCATGACCTTGATGAAAATGCCCATGTTCTGCTGGACCTGGCTGATCACCGCTTACCTGCTGATTGCCGTGATGCCTGTGCTCGCGGGCGCCGTTACCATGACACTGACAGACCGCCACTTCGGCACCAGCTTCTTCAACCCGGCGGGTGGTGGTGACCCCGTGATGTTCCAGCACATCTTCTGGTTCTTCGGACACCCCGAGGTCTACATCATGATCTTGCCGGCTTTCGGCATCATCAGTCAGATCGTGCCTGCGTTTGCCCGCAAAAAGCTTTTTGGCTATACCTCGATGGTGTACGCGACATCCAGCATTGCCGTTCTTTCGTTCATCGTCTGGGCGCACCACATGTTCACCTCCGGCATGCCGGTGGCCGGACAACTCTTTTTCATGTACTCCACGATGCTGATTGCGGTTCCGACCGCGGTCAAGATTTTTAACTGGGTCGCCACCATGTGGCGGGGTTCCATGACGTTTGAGACCCCGATGCTGTTTGCTGTCGGGTTCATTTTTGTGTTCACTCTGGGTGGCTTTACCGGCCTGATTCTGGCGATGGCGCCGATTGATATCCAGATTCACGACACCTACTACGTGGTGGCGCATTTCCACTATGTGCTGGTGGCCGGATCCCTGTATGCGCTGTTTGCCGGCTATTACTACTGGAGCCCGAAGTGGACTGGCGTGATGTACAAGGAGTCTCGCGGCAAGATTCATTTCTGGTGGTCGCTGATTTCGTTCAACGTCACCTTCTTCCCGATGCACTTTTTGGGACTGGCCGGTATGCCGCGCCGTTACGCCGATTACCCGATGCAGTTTGCCGACTTCAACGCGATCTCTTCGGTCGGTGCCTTCTTCTTTGGTTTTGCGCAGGTGTATTTCATCTTTTTCGTCGTATTGCCAACGATGCGTGGGCAGGGCGACAAGGCACCGCAACGACCGTGGGAAGGTGCCGAAGGTCTGGAATGGGAGATTCCCTCACCGGCGCCGTTTCACACGTTTGAAACACCGCCCAAGTTGGACCGCACTGCCACCAAAATTATTGGCTGAACGATGACAACAACAGGGCAAAAGAAAGCCAACCTGAGACTGGGTTTGATCCTGGCGTCGGTGGCCGTTGTGTTTTTTGTCGGTTTCATGGCAAAGATGTATCTGCATAGCCACTAGAACATGAAGTTGTTGCGTGGAAACGTCCCCATGGTGAGCAAACTGATCGTGATTGCGATCGGTATGTTTGCCTTTGGCTATGCGATGGTGCCACTCTACAAAACCTTTTGTGACATGACCGGGATCAACATTCTCGCCATGGGGGACCGCAACATCCCTGGCGCTGCGCCGGACGTTGCGATCAACACACAGGTGGACACCAGCCGGACCATCACCGTGGAGTTCGATGCCAATTCACGGGGTCCGTGGGAGTTCAAGTCCAGGTTGCGCTCGTTGCAAGTGCATCCAGGTGAACTGGCGACCGTGATCTACGATTTTCAAAATGTACAAAATCGGCGCATGGCTGCACAGGCGATACCGAGTTATGCGCCAGCGCAGGCGGGAGCCCACTTCAATAAGGTCGAGTGTTTTTGCTTCAGGCAGTACACCCTGGAGCCGGGCGAAAAGAAGTCGTGGCCGGTGGTTTTTGTCATCGATCCCAAGTTGTCCCGGGATGTGAAGACGATCACCTTGTCCTACACCTTCTTCGAGGTAGGCGGCAAGACACCCGCCGCCCCGGTAGCGGATTCTGGCGCTCGGGTCGCGGTTGGAGGTGGCACATGACATCCTTCCTTCGCAGCCTGCGGATGGTTGCCTGGTCATTTCTTGGCATACGAAAGAGCAGCGAATCGCAGGAGGAAACGGCGAGCGTCAACCCGCTTCACATCGCCGGAGCGGGCCTGCTCGGGGTCGCCGTCTTCGTCATTGGTTTGATCCTGCTGGTGAACTGGGTGCTTGGCAAGTAAAGCGACACGCTGACCCCAAAAATGGAGCTTATATGAACTCAACAACAAACGCGGCAAGCCAGAACTATTTTGTACCTACGCCTTCGCGTCATCCTGCGATGGCCGCATTCGGCTTGTTTTTTTTCCTGCTGGGCGCCAGCCAGTGGATGAATGGAATCGAGTGGGGAAAGTACTCGCTGATCTTTGGTTTGTTGTGGTTTCTGGTGGTGCTGTTTCAGTGGTTCAGCGATTCGATTGGCGAGAGCGAGACCGGACAGTACGGTCAACAGGTGGATTTGTCATTTCGCTGGAGCATGAGTTGGTTCATCTATTCGGAAGTGATGTTTTTCGGCGCTTTTTTTGCCGCATTGTGGTGGGTGCGTGCACACTCAATTCCGGCACTGGGCGACCCTGAAAATGCTTTGTTGTGGCCAGATTTCAGGGCCGTCTGGCCCAGCCTCGCAGCGGGTGTGACGGGTTCGCCGGCAGGGACGGTGGAGCCTTTTACTACCATGACCCCATTCTGGCTGCCCACCATCAACACGGCACTGCTGCTTAGCTCCGGCGTGACACTGACCATTGCACACCACGCCCTGCTTGTAGACAACCGGCGCAAGACCATTGCTTTCATGTGGTTGACCGTATTGCTGGGAGTTACCTTCCTGTCGGTCCAAGGCTATGAGTATTTCCACGCTTACCATGAGCTCAACCTGAAACTCAGCTCGGGCGTGTATGGATCAACCTTTTTCATGCTGACGGGCTTCCACGGTTTTCACGTATTCATCGGCATGTTGATGCTGCTGTTCATTACCTTGCGTCTGCAAAAGGGGCACTTCAGCGCGCTGCGGCATTTCGGCTTTGAAGGCGCCGCCTGGTACTGGCACTTTGTGGACGTGGTGTGGCTTGGACTCTACGTCACGGTTTACTGGATCTAGCCAGCGCTCAGGCCAGCGAACCCCGGGTCTTATTGGTTTTTTCGCCGGTCGCTAGCGACCAGCGGCGATGCCCGTGGGCTGGATGTAACCAAACTTCCATGCCAGCAGGATGCTGGAAAACAGAATAATTGAAATGCCGACCCGCAAGGCCAATGCTGATGCCATCTTCCGGGCTCTCGACTTTTCCTCACCCTTGTTCTTCAGCATCAAAATGAGCGCGGTGGCCAGGCTGCCGAGGATGCCAATGAATGCAAGCAGAATCAGGTATTTCATGGACGGGATTATCCGGTGAACGCGCGCTTCAGGTTCTGGTTGATTACATTGGCTGCCTTGCTGGCGGTCGCACTGACGATGTCACTGGGGCGTTGGCAGCTGTCGCGCGCAGCCCAGAAGGAAGCATTTCAGGCGAGCATCGATGCCGGCGCTGCCTTGCCCAGACTGACCGGCCAGGCTATGGCGGCGCATGCGGATCAGGTCCTGCAACTTCATCGCGTGGTACTGTTGCGGGGTCGCTGGTTGGCGCAGCACACGGTGTATCTGGACAATCGCCAGATGAACAACAGGCAAGGGTTTTATGTCGTGACACCGATGCAGTTGGAGGACAGTTCCGACGTCGTCCTGGTACAGCGCGGCTGGGTTGCCAGAAATTTCATTGATCGCACCCTGCTGCCAAAGATTGAGACGCCGGCTGCTGGCGTTGAAATCGAGGGTCGTATTGCCCCGCCGCCGTCCAAACTGTTTGAGTTTGAAGCGCACGATACAGGGCTGATCCGGCAAAATCTGGACATGAACAGCTTTGCGTCAGAAGTCGGTACGCCTTTGCCAGGCGTTTCTGTGCAACAGTTAGGCCCTGCCAGTGAAGGTTTGTTGCGTGACTGGCCGCCGGTTGAAACCGGCGTGGAAAAGCACTACGGCTACGCTTTCCAATGGTTTGCGCTGAGTGCCTTGTTCACGATTCTTTATGTCTGGTTTCAAATTGTTAGACGATTCATCCTCCCTCGCCGCAACTGACATTCCTGCAGGCAAGCAAGCCTGTTCAAGCGATCAACCGCTGGGCTTGACGGTTCATTCCTTGCCCTCGCCCGAACACGTCCTGGAGCAGGATTCCCGGCGCGTCCGCAGCGGCCGCTGGAAGATGATGGTGGTGTTTCTGGTGTGTGCAGCGCCGGTGCTGGCCTCGTACATTACCTACTATTGGGTACGACCTGAGGGGCGGCGCAATTTTGGTGAACTGATAGAGCCGCAGCGAGTGCTTCCCGACTTGCCTGGCGTGAGTCTGACCGGTCAGAAGGTCAATCTCAAGACACTCAAAGACCAATGGCTGCTGGTCAGCGTGGCAGGCGGTGCCTGCAATGATCTCTGTCGCCGTCATTTGTACCTGCAGCGTCAGATGCGTGAAGGTCTGGGCAAGGACAAGGACCGCCTTGACTGGGTCTGGCTGATTTCGGACGACGCCGAAGTGCCTTCGACCCTGCTGCCAGCACTCAAAGAGGCGACCGTGCTGCGCGTTTCTCAAACCGGTCTGTCCGATTGGTTGAGCGCAGGCAAAGGCCATCAACTGGCAGACCACCTGTACCTGGTGGATCCGATGGGCAACTGGATGATGCGTTTCCCGGCAGATCTTGACGTTTCCGGCGCCGCGCGTGCCAAGCGTGATCTCGAGCGCTTGCTGCGCGCCTCGGCGTCCTGGGATCAGCCTGGACGTGAGCCAGTCCATTGAGGGATGATTCATCGTGCACACCCTCTATGACTTCTCACCGCTGATGCAAATCATGCTGCTGGGTGTATTGCTGGCACTGCTGCCTTTGCTCTGGATCGGCTATCGGCAGCGTCACGGTCAGACCATGCCATGGGGCCAGGCCCTGACGCTGCTGACGCTTTTTCTCACTTTCGATCTGATCCTGTTTGGTGCCTTCACGCGCTTGACTGACTCGGGCCTGGGCTGTCCGGACTGGCCGGGCTGTTATGGCAGCACGAGTCCGGTTGGCGCCCACGCCGATATTGCGGCGGCACAAGTCGCCATGCCTAGCGGCCCGGTAACCCAAGGCAAGGCCTGGGTGGAGATGATTCACCGTTATCTGGCCACTGCCGTCGGCGTGCTGATCACGGTACTGATGGCCAGCGCGTGGATCGGCCGTTTCAGGTCACTGCGAGATGGATCAGCTAAAGTGCTTAGCCCCTGGTGGCCGACCCTCACCCTGGTCTGGGTTTGTATTCAAGGCGCCTTTGGTGCGCTGACAGTCACCATGAAGCTGTTCCCCATCATTGTGACGCTGCATTTGCTGTCCGCTTTGATGTTGCTGGCGCTGCTGTGCTGGCAAGCGGTGCGCTTGGACCAACTTGTCTCTGGCCATACCGCAACATCGACGAGTGCTGCTCTGCGTGGCTTGTTGTGGTTCACCGCCGTCGGTCTCTTGCTGCAGATTGCACTGGGTGGCTGGGTCAGCGCCAACTATGCGGTGCTGGCCTGCAGTGACTTTCCGCGCTGTCAGGGCAGTTGGTGGCCGCTGATGGATTTTGAGCAGGGCTTTGCGCTTTGGCGTCCCCTGGGCCTGACGTACAGTGGGGATTTCCTCAATTTTTCCGCCCTGACGGCGATTCACTATGTGCATCGACTGGCGGCTTGCATCGTCTTGCCGCTGCTCGGTTTGCTGGCTTGGCGCCTGACTCCGGTCACGGCACTGCGCAAGTGCTCGCGCTGGCTTGCAGCACTCACAGGTCTGCAACTGGCGACCGGTCTGAGTAACGTGGTGCTGGACTGGCCGCTGCTTGCTGCGCTCCTGCATACGGGCGGTGCAGCCGCGCTGCTGCTGGCACTGACCTGGGCGCTCGCTTCGAGTCGCAGTTCATGAGCACGGAGCCCGTCATTGCCAGCGCATCCGTGGTCCGGCAGTTCTACGCCTTGACCAAACCGCGTGTGATTCAACTGATCGTGTTTTGCGCGCTGATTGGCATGCTACTGGCCGTACCCGGTTTGCCGTCCTGGGGTGAGTTGCGGCTCGCACTGCTGGCCTGCCTCGGTATCTGGCTGGTGGCAGGTGCTGCTGCAGCGTTCAACTGCATTGTTGAAAAAGGTATTGACGCCCGAATGAAGCGCACGGCCTGGCGCGCCACCGCCCGAGGTGAGTTGGCAGATTGGCAGACACTGCTGTTTTCCGCCGTGCTTTGCAGCGCTGGTTGCGTGCTGCTTTACCGCTGGGTCAATCCGCTCACCATGTGGCTGACCCTTGCCACTTTCATTGGTTACGCCGTGGTTTACACCGTGATCCTGAAACCCCTGACGCCGCAAAATATCGTGATCGGCGGCGCCTCCGGCGCCATGCCGCCAGTGCTGGGCTGGGCCGCCATGGCCGGCGACGTGGGTCCCGAAGCGCTCATCCTGTTCCTGATCATCTTCCTCTGGACGCCACCGCACTTCTGGGCGCTGGCCTTGTACCGTGTCGAGGACTACCGCAAATCGGGGCTGCCAATGCTGCCGGTCACCCATGGCAACCAGTTCACGCGGCTCATGATCCTGCTCTACACGCTCATTCTGTTTGCTGCCTGCCTGATGCCTTACATCTACGGCATGAGCTCCTGGTTGTACCTGATCGCAGCGCTGCTTCTGAATACCGGCTTTTGTCTTTATGGTTTTTACCTATGGCGCGATTACTCGGATGAACTCGCGCGCAAGACCTTTCGGTATTCACTGCTGCATCTGAGTCTGCTCTTTGCCGCCCTGATGGTGGACCACTATCTTTTCTGATTGTCAATATGAACAAGAGAAATGCTCTCAAATGGATAGCGTCGTGGCTCGGACTGACCGTGACCAGTACCCTGCTTTCGGCGTGCTCCGAAAACAAGCCTGCGTTTGCCGCCATCGACATCACCGGCGCTGACTACGCGCGGGACTTCGCTTTGACGGACCACAACGGACAAGCGCGCAGTCTGAAAGACTTTGCCGGCAAAGTCGTGGTGCTGTTCTTTGGCTACACCCAGTGCCCCGATGTCTGCCCCACTTCCATGCTGGAACTGGTCGAGGTAAAGAAGTTGCTGGGTAAGCAGGGCGAACGTGTTCAAGGCTTGTTCGTCACCGTGGACCCGGCGCGTGATACGCCGCCAGTGCTGAAAGCCTATATGGAAAATTTCGACCCCAGCTTTCTGGCGCTTTACACAACGCCCGAGAAGCTTCAGGCTCTGGCCAAGGACTACAAGGTCTATTACAAGAAGGTCGATGGCCCGACGCCTACCAGTTACAGCATGGACCATTCCGCTGGCAGTTATGTTTACGATCCGCAGGGCAAGCTTCGTCTGTACACGCGTTACGGCAGTGGTGCCGCCTTGCTCGCGGCAGACATCAAGTTGCTATTGCAGTAGTGGCCGAAACTCGATAGCTGGCAGCAGGAGGGTGAAAAAAAACGGCATCCGAAGATGCCGCCTATCGTCATGCCGCAAGGCATGGAGTTGATTAGCGCTTCTTGGCAGCGCTGCTTGCGACCTTGACGGCTTGGTTGGTCAGGTTGGTGAAGTTGGCTTCAGCCATTTCCGCAGCCTTCTTGGCCGAGCCCTTGGCCGACTCAATGGCTTGTTGGCTGGCGCTCATAGCAGTCTTGAAAGCAGCCACAGCGGACTCGGTTCCAGCCGGTGCATTCTTTGCCAGATTTTCCACTACGCCGCTGAATGCGTCTTGCGCCTGAGCCAGCTTGGCTTCGACGGCCTGGCTGAAATCGGCGCTGGATTCGGTAGCGATAGCGTAGACGTGGCGGCCGTAGGCAAGCGATTTTTCCGCTGCGGGCTGGAGCAGGCTGCTTTGCAGGGCGAACACTTGTTGTGCGTCTTTTGCGCCCAGAACGGCCTGGAACTGGCTGAATGCGTCACCCAAAACAGCCTTGGAGGTGGCCAGATTGAGTTCTACCAGCTTTTCAAAGCCGGCGTAGGCATTGGTCGTCAGTGTTTCAAGAGCCTGAGCATTGGTCTTGGTGGTGGCGGTGAGTTGTTCGACGGTGAAGTTCATTGGGTTTTCCTTGGAGTATGGGTTATGTTGCACTGCAGCATGAAATGAATTATAGGGATGATTCAGGTCAAGACAAGCGCTTTGCTGCGCTGCAGCAATCATTAGAGGCCTGGCTCTAGGAATTGAGGCTGATCGCCGGGCAGCACGAGTTCCGACTTATCTGTGTAGACTCGGTCCATCGACTTGTACAAGGAGACAGAATGCCGATCACCAAGGGTTATCAACAACTGGTGGCCGAGGCCATGGCCGAGGTCAAGACCTATTCCGTGGCGCAGGTGCAGGCGCGCCTGAGTGACCCCAAGGTGCAGATCGTCGACATTCGCGACATCCGTGAACTGGCGGACGGCACTGTGCTGGGCGCTTTTCACGCGCCGCGCGGCATGCTCGAATTTTGGGTTGACCCCGCGTCGCCGTACCACAAGCCGCTGTTTGCCGACGAAAGCCGGGAGTTCATCCTGTTTTGCGGTGCTGGTTGGCGCAGCGCGCTGGCGGCCAAGGCCTTGCAGGACATGGGAATGAGCAATGTGGCACACATCGAAGGTGGCTGGGCCGATTGGGTCAAGCAGGGCGCGCCGACCGAAACGCTGGAGCAGCAAAAGGCGCGGCGCACCAGGAAGAACTGATCCCGTGCCCTCGCTTTGCCATGAAATTTGATGCCGTTCTGTTTGATTGCGACGGTGTGCTGGTTGACAGCGAACCGATCACCATCGGCGTCTTGCGTGAATTGCTTGCCGAGACCGGCTGGGTGATGTCGCAGCAGGAATGCATGGACCACTTTCTTGGCAGGACCTTGCGCGAAGAACGTGCCCTGATCGAGTCCAACACAGGGCAGCCAATGACCGAAGCCTGGCTGTCGCTATTCTTTGAACGGCGCAATCGGGAACTGCAGGCAGGACTGGAAATCATCGCCGGAGCCCACGCTGCTGTTGCCGCGGCCCATGAGCGCACCGGGGAGCGGATCGCCTGTGCCTCCGGCGCAGACCGATTCAAGGTTGAAATGCAGTTGTCCAAGGTCGGCCTGCTGGACTTCTTTGCCGGCCGCATTTTCAGCGGGCATGAGATGGCACGTTCCAAGCCTGCTCCGGATGTCTACCTGGCAGCGGCGCGTCACCTGCAAGTGCCGCCGCAACGCTGCCTGGTGATTGAGGACACGACGACCGGTGTGACAGCGGGTGTCGCGGCCGGCGCAACGGTCTGGGCGTATTGCACGCTGGAGCAGCAGGGCGGCGCCTTGCGCCAGGCCGGTGCCAGTCGACTGTTTGATCGGATGTCTGACTTGCCACAGCTGATGGTGCAGGCCGAAACCTTACTTTAATCGGCAAGCTTCAGCCCCGCGCTGCCTGCCGGAATTCTGCAGGCGACTGTCCGACCCAGTTCCGAAAGGCGCGGATGAAGCTCTTTTCGTTCTGGAAGCCGACAGCCTCTGCGACCTGCTTCATCGGACGCGTGGTACGCAGCAACAAATCTCTGGCCCGGCCGTGACGCACTTCATCCTTCAAGGTCTGCAGTGAAGTTCCCTTCTCCCTAAGTTGTCGATGCAGGGTACGTGGCGAGACATGCAGAAGGGCGGCCAGTTCTTCGGCACTGCGACTCTGCGATGGATGGCTGATCAGCGCCTGGCGCACGCGCGCCGGCAGCAGGCGGTCGCGTCGGTATTGCAGCACGGTGAGGGGCAGGGCGCGCTGCAGCATCTGTTGCAGGGCCTGCTCGTCGCGCCTGAGCGGCAGCGCCAGATAGCGCGAGTCAAAGTGGATCGCCGCCATGCTGTGTTGAAACAGCGTGGGTCCCGAGAAGAGCACCCGGTAGAAATCGCTATGGGCTGGCGCCTTGAATGGGAACTCGGCGCCCAGCAGGGGGATGCGCGAGTCGATCAGCCAGCAGGCCAGCCCATGGATGTTGCGCAACACAGAAACCAGACAGAACTCGCGCAGTGGGCCCAGATCGCGCTGCTCGGAGATGGACAGGCTCGCACTGACAGCGCTGGTCGACAAGTGCAGCGTGATGTCGTCGGTGATCAGGGCGTGGTGACGACACCAGCGTTTGAGCGCCACGCCCAGGTTCGGTGCACTGATCGACGCGCGCGCCAGCATGCCGTAGCTGCCCCACGGTAGACGTCGGCCGAACCAGCCCAGGGCCTCGTCGTCAAGTTCCTGCATGGCGGCACCAGAGATGCATTCCATCTGTTCGGCGCTGATTCGTGCCGCAGGATCAACCAGTTGGTCTGGCGTGATTTGTGCCAGCTTCAGGACGCGTTCTGGTGATATTCCGCGCCGCTGGTAGGTCTGCAAAATCGCGCGCACATACGCTATTGGCGTAACAGCTCGTGACGAAGGTTGGGAGGTGCTTGCAGGGCGTTGCGGCGGTGGGTCGGTGCGCATGGTTGCCAGTATGCTTTGATATGGCACGATTTGCAACCTGAATGACGACTGCCGCGCCGCTGGCTCCACTATGCTTGTCGTGCTGGACAATGGCGACTCACGCAGCCGACGTCATCGAACTCTAGGAAGAACATCATGCCCGTTCTGGAAAGCAAACTCAAACCCCGATCAGCCGATTTCCAGGCCAACACGACCGCTATGCGCGCGTTGGTGGAGGACCTCAATGCCCAGATCGCCAGGTCGGCGCTGGGCGGTGGCGAAGTGGCCCGCGCCAAGCATACCGGACGTGGCAAGCTGTTGCCGCGCGAGCGCATCCAGATGCTGCTCGATCCAGGCACTCCGTTTCTGGAACTCTCGCCACTGGCGGCAATGGGGCTGTACCGTGATCGTGACGGCAGCGACAGCGCACCCTGCGCCGGTGTGGTCTGTGGCATCGGTCGAGTCGAGGGTGTGGACTGCATGATTGTCTGCAACGACGCCACGGTCAAGGGCGGCAGCTACTTCCCGATGACGGTCAAGAAGCACTTGCGGGCACAGGAGATTGCGCAGCAGAACCGCCTGACCTGCATCTATCTGGTCGATTCGGGTGGCGCGAATCTGCCAACGCAGGACGAAGTGTTTCCGGACCGCGAGCACTTCGGCCGCATCTTCTTCAATCAGGCCAATATGAGCGCGCTGGGCATTGCACAGATCGCTGTTGTCATGGGCAGTTGCACAGCCGGCGGCGCCTACGTGCCAGCCATGAGCGATGAGACCATCATCGTCAAGAACCAGGGCACGATCTTTCTAGGCGGCCCGCCGCTGGTAAAGGCGGCCACCGGCGAGGTGGGGAGTGCCGAAGACCTGGGCGGTGGCGACGTGCACACGCGAATGTCCGGTGTGGCCGATCACCTGGCACAGAACGACCTGCACGCGCTGGCATTGGCGCGCACCGCTATTTCACACCTGAACCACAGAAAGCATGTGCAGGCGGCGGTGCGTGCGCCGCTGCCGCCCAGATTCGCCGCTGAAGAACTGTACGGTGTAATCCCCACCGACACCCGCAAACCCTATGACGTGCGCGAAATCATCGCCCGCATTGTTGATGACTCGGAGTTTCACGAATTCAAGCCGCGTTTTGGCACGACGCTGGTCACCGGCTTTGCCCACATCGAGGGCATGCCGGTTGGCATCATCGCCAACAACGGCATCCTGTTCGGCGAGTCGGCGCTCAAGGGTGCGCATTTCATCGAGCTCTGCTGCCAGCGCAAGATCGCACTGGTGTTCCTGCAGAACATCACCGGCTTCATGGTCGGGCGCAAGTACGAAAACGAAGGTATTGCGCGCAATGGCGCCAAGATGGTCACGGCGGTCGCCACTGCTGCGGTGCCGAAGTTCACCATCATCATCGGCGGCAGTTTCGGCGCTGGCAATTACGGCATGTGCGGGCGGGCCTACAGTCCGCGCTTTTTGTGGATGTGGCCGAATGCGCGCATCTCCGTGATGGGCGGCGAGCAGGCGGCCAGTGTGTTGGCTACCGTGCGGCGCGATGGCATTGAAGAACGTGGCGGTAGCTGGAGCAAGGAAGAGGAGGAAGCTTTCCGGGCACCGATCCGCAACCAGTACGAAAGTCAGGGGCATCCGTATTTCGCAAGCGCGCGCTTGTGGGACGACGGCATCATCGACCCGGCAGACACGCGCCGTGTGCTGGCCCTGGGCTTGAGCGCCGCGCTCAATGCTCCGACACCGGATACCCAGTTCGGCCTGTTCAGAATGTAAGGGGAAGACTCAGATGTTTAGCAAAATACTCATTGCCAACCGGGGTGAAATCGCGTGCCGGGTGTCAGCTACGGCACGGCGCATGGCTATCAAGACGGTGGCGGTCTATTCTGATGCCGATGCCAACGCCAAGCATGTCAGCGTCTGCGACGAGGCGGTTCACATCGGCGGCAGTTCACCCAAGGACAGCTATCTGCGCTGGGAAAGAATCATCGCCGCAGCGCAGGCCACCGGTGCCCAGGCCATTCATCCCGGTTACGGTTTTCTGAGCGAAAACGAAGAGTTTGCCCAAGCCTGTTCGCAGGCCGGTCTGGTTTTCATTGGTCCGCCCGCTTCCGCCATCAAGGCGATGGGCTTGAAGGCCGAGTCCAAGCGCCTGATGGCGCTGGCTGGTGTGCCGCTAGTACCTGGCTATCACGGTGCGGACCAGGACGCTGCGTTGCTGCAGCGCGAGGCCGATGCCATCGGCTATCCGGTGCTGATCAAGGCCAGCGCTGGGGGCGGCGGCAAGGGCATGCGCGCTGTTGACCGGGCTGAAGACTTTGCTGCGGCGTTGGCCAGTTGCCAGCGCGAGGCGATCAACAGCTTTGGCGATGACGCGGTGCTGATCGAGAAATACGTGCAGCGGCCACGCCATATCGAATTCCAGGTGTTCGGCGACACGCTGGGCAATTACGTTTACCTGTTCGAGCGCGACTGCTCGGTTCAGCGGCGTCATCAAAAGGTGCTGGAAGAAGCGCCTGCACCCGGCATGACGCCGGCGCTGCGCCAACAGATGGGCGAAGCCGCGGTGGCGGCGGCGCGTGCAGTCAACTACGTGGGGGCCGGCACCGTCGAGTTCATCGTTGAGCAGCGCAGCGACGGCAGCATGAATTTCTTCTTTATGGAGATGAATACAAGGTTGCAGGTGGAGCATCCGATTACGGAAGCCATTACCGGACAGGATCTGGTGGAGTGGCAGTTGCGCGTTGCCAGCGGGCAGCCCTTGCCGCTGTTGCAGGATCAACTCAAGATCGGCGGTCACGCCATCGAGGCACGCATCTGCGCTGAGAACCCGGACAAGAACTTCATGCCGGCCACCGGCACACTGCACGTTTACGAACTGCCCGATTGCGTCACATTCGAGCGCGGCAATGTGGGATCCAGCGCGTTGGTGCGGGTCGATTCCGGTGTGCGTCAGGGTGA
>CAIYGK010000009.1 GCA_903925725.1 uncultured beta proteobacterium
GCTGGAATATCTGGGCCGCTACACCCATCGCGTGGCGATCTCCAACAACCGCCTGCGCGAGTTCAGCGATGGAGAAGTGACGTTCGCCTGGAAGGACTACCGCCACGAGTCACGCAACAAGACCATGTGCCTGGACGCTCATCCGCGCGCAGTGGCATATGCCTCTATGGCACCAGGGTCAGCTGCATCAGAGGGCAAGCGATCCCAGAACCGATCGAAGCTCAATGATCCGTGCACAAAAACTTCACCGGCCTTGATCGCTGTTGCCAGCTCAAGAATGGCAACAACCTCCAATTGGCGTCGGTTGAACACCCGTTGGTCGTTGCCATGGTCATGCACGAGGTCATGCCATTCACGCGGCAGTATGTTGGGAGCCACTTGGTTGATGGTTAAAAAATCAGTGTTCGAAGAAACTTGACTTGAAAGCGACAGGACAAGGCGTAGCAACCCCGCAGTTGTCGCGTCGCCCTGCAGCGGCAAAATCTCCACCAAGCGCAGCAGTACGCTGCGCAACGGAACAAACACGGCCCGAGCGAAGGGGCGCCAGTTCTGCCGCTCATGTCTTAGATGCTCCTCACAGCCCTGCGCAAGGACCTCGCGACCTCCGTGCGCCGCAAACAGCGTTTCCACCATTGACACCATTTGCACTGGGTCGGCTTGCGTTCCAAGCACTTTGAGTGAATCGCGAAAGGCGCGGATGAGTGCGTCCGTTTTGTTGTGCCGTTTTTGATACCACTCCACCAAACGTTGTTCACTCTTCCACTCGATTTTTCGGGAGAACCTCAGCAACATTTGCGTCAAGTCATCAAGGACTTGGCCGCGCGCGTCGTGAATCACTGCCATCAGTAGGGTGTGCCGCCGTGGGGTTACGTACTCCCGCAATTCAAGTGCATTGAGTCGTCTGGCCTCATTTGCCCATTGCGATATCTTTGAATCGGCGACTGACTGCAACGCTGTCGTTGGGTTTGGCAGCGCTTGAAGCCAGTGGTAGCGATCAATCAGTGCAGTGAGATTCTTTCTCGTAGGCCTGCCTGGATTCGCGCACAGTCTGGCGAATGGTGACTTCTGTGTCTTCGGATCGACGACCAACAGTGTTTCCAGCACAGCTTGTTGCGCCGAACTGAGGCGGCCACACACCTCGGTCCATTGGGCCGCATTGATGTCGCTGTGCGTGGTACCAGCCATCCGACGTAACGTAGCGAGAGACGGCAATTCGAAGCCATGCCGAATGAGTGCGTCAATCGCGGAATTGATGATGTCGGCAGGGTCAGTACGCGCTTGGGCGGTCTTGCACATCGTCTCTTGGGCCAGAGCACGAGCCTCGGTTCCCCAAGCAATTACTTTTAGACGATTGAGGATCGCCTGGCGATGCCGGTAAAGCGTTCGGTCAGGAAAAATCGAGTTTGCCCGGGATTCCACACCCATACGGTGGGCCACGTGGTCAGTGGCGGCAGAGGGGACATCGGCGACATTCCGAAACCGCCCAGTGCTCTGGAAAATCTTCAGTTGCACCAATAATGCAACCTGAGACTCGGCTGTTCGCGTCACAGTTGGGGCCCACTTGCGCTCATCGAAGCTTGGGCTGAAGAGTTGCTGCAAATCGCCTGGAGTCAGCGGATCAGGTAGCTCTGGATAAATTACGCGCGCGGGGGTGGGTGTCATACGGAGCCCAAAGTTTCTGGACCGTGAACCATAACAACAAGGCCAATCAGCATCGCGGCCAAGCCAAAAAAACTGAGATTAAGGGTGAGTGGCCGGTTTTACACGAATCTTACCGACGGGCC
>CAIYGK010000010.1 GCA_903925725.1 uncultured beta proteobacterium
CGCCAAGCTGATCGTGCACGGTGATAACCGGGCCCAGGCGCTGGCGCGGCTGGATGTGGCTTTGGCGCAGACGCACGTCGTTGGTTTGAGCACCAATGTGCAGTTCCTGCGTAACGTGGTGCAGAGCCGCTCCTTTGTCGATGCCAATCTGGACACGGGCCTGATTCCGCGCGAGGAGGCGGTGCTGTTCAAGCAGGAGAAGGTCGGGCTGGCCTTGGCCGTCTCCGGTGCCATTGCGCACACACTGTTGCAGGAGATCGCGGTGGAGGCAGGTCTCGCACAGAAGTCCATGTGGCTTGACCCCTGGGCCCGGCGCGATGGCTGGCGTTCGCATGGACCCAGTACGCGCCGCTTCGACTTTGAGTTTGCCGGTGTGGTGCACGTGGTGCAGATGACCACGCTGCATGATGGCACGCTGCAACTCGATGTAGCCGGTGCGAGCGAAAGCTTTTCGTTTGCCGCGGTCACGCATGGCGTCGACGTGCACCTTGGGGAGCGACGCCAGATTCTCAATGTTTACAAGCACGGTGCTGTCGTCCACATCTTTTCTGCGCAAGGGGCGACGCAGGTCACGGCCATCGACGCGCTGGCCCATGCGGGTGACAACCAGACCGAGGGTGGCCGCTTGACGGCGCCAATGCCGGGCAAGGTCGTGTCGTTTGCCGTCAAGGCCGGGGACAAGGTCAGAATTGGTCAGGCACTGGCGGTGCTTGATGCGATGAAGATGGAGCACACCATTTCCGCGCCCGCGGACGGCGTCGTGGCCGAGTTGCTTTATGCGCCAGGTGATCAGGTGCCCGAAGGTGCAGAATTGCTAAAACTTGTGCCTTGACTGGCGCTTTTCGCGCTACGCTTGTAACTCATGAGAATTACTTTTTGTTGTACCGGAACCAAACCGGAGCCTTGGCTGGCCGGACTGCGCCAGGCTCTGCCTGGTGCCGAGATTGACGTCTGGCATCCCGGTGCTGCTGCGGCCGATCACGCTGTGGTGTGGGCGCCGCCGCAGCAATTTTTTGATGAACAGGCCCAACTTCGCGGCATCTTCAATATTGGCGCTGGCGTCGATGCACTCCTGAAGCTGCGCTTGCCGCCGCAAGCCACGGTGGTTCGCCTCGATGATGCCGGCATGTCTGTGCAAATGGCCGAGTATGTATGTCACGCTGTGATTCGTCATTTTCGTGAGCTTGATGCCTACGAGGCCGATGTCAGGGCAGGCAAATGGTCCTACCGCAAGCCGTCGGAGCGCGCGCAGTTTCCCGTTGGTGTCATGGGCCTGGGGGTGCTCGGGGCGCGCGTGGCGCAGACCTTGACGCAGTTTGAATTTCCGGTGATGGGCTGGAGCAGCAGCCCCAAGACCATAGCCGGAGTCCGCTGCTTTGCCGGCGATGCCCAGTTCAGGGAATTTCTGCAGGCCAGCAGGGTGCTGGTGAATCTGCTTCCCCTGACTCCTCAAACCCAGGACATCATGCGTATGGAAACCTTGTCCTTGCTGCAAAGCGGCGGCTACGTCATCAATGTCGCCCGCGGCGCTCATCTGGTGGACGCCGACCTGGTGGCGCTGCTTGACAGCGGGCATCTCGCTGGCGCCATGTTGGACGTGTTCCGAAGCGAGCCGCTGCCGAGCGAGCATCCGTTCTGGCGGTATCAGAACATCACGATCACCCCGCACACGTCGGCACGCACCATGCGTGATCAGACCATCGTACAGATTGCGGAAAAGATGCGGGCCCTGGATGCTGGCAAGCACGTTGCCGGCACGGTGGATATGCTTCGAGCCTATTGAGGAACGGAAAATGAAACTCCCCTCCCGCGTCAAACTGGTTGAAGTCGGGCCGCGCGACGGTCTGCAGAATGAAAAGCAGCCGGTACCGGCATCGGTCAAGATTGAACTGGTGCATCGCTTGCAAGCCGCAGGTGTGAAAGAAATTGAGGTCACCAGCTTTGTCTCGCCCAAGTGGGTGCCGCAGATGGCTGATAACGCTGAAGTCATGGCCGGCATCGCGCGCTTGTCGGGTGTGCGCTACTCGGTCCTGACGCCCAACCTGCAAGGTTTTGAGGCGGCATTGAAGTCAAAGCCGGATGAGATCGTCGTTTTCGGTGCCGCCAGCGAGGCCTTCAGCCAGAAGAACATCAACTGCTCAATAGCCCAGAGTATGGAGCGCTTTGCCCCGGTGGTCCAGGCGGCGCGCGCTGCCGGCATTTACGTGCGCGGTGCCATGTCCTGTGCGGTCGGCTGCCCGTACCAGGGCGAGGTTTCGCCTGAAAGCGTGAGCTATCTGGCCGCGCTGATGAAAGGCATCGGCGTGCAGCATATCGGTGTGGCAGACACGATTGGTGTGGGCACGCCGCTCAAGATCCAACGCGCGATCGAAGCAACCTTACAGCATTTCGATCTCAACGATATCTCAGGCCACTTTCACGACACCTATGGCCAGGCCCTGGCCAACACACTCGCGGCGTTGCAGTTGGGCATCTGGCAGTTTGATACCTCAGTGGCTGGCCTCGGAGGTTGCCCTTACGCAAAGGGCGCAACCGGCAATGTGGCGACCGAGGACGTGGTGTATCTGCTGCAGGGTATGGGCATAGATACCGGCATTGATCTGGAGAAGCTGGTCGATGCCGGTCAGTTCATCAGCGACTTCCTGCAGCGCAAGCCGAACTCGCGTGCCGCCACGGCACTGCTCAACAAGAGGATGAATTGATGAGCGCTGTTCCGGAGGCGGTGCGCCGTGTCACGGACGTCTTGCAGCGGGCCGGACACCCGCATCGCCCCATCATGCTTGATGACGCCGCGCGCACCGCACAGCAGGCTGCTGCTGCCTTGGGCATTGTGGTCGGGCAGATCGCCAAGAGCATCATTTTTTTGCGCCAGGCGGATGGCGCAGCGGTACTGGTGGTGACCTCGGGCGACCGCCGGGTCGATGAGAGAAAGGTGGCCGCGCTGCTGGGTCCGCTGGGCCGTGCCGATGCCAGCTTCGTCAAAAGCAAAACCGGCTATTCGATTGGCGGTGTGCCACCGCTTGCTCATGCTACGGCCTCGGTGACCTTGATCGATCGTGAACTCTTGCGCTTTGAAGAAATCTGGGCGGCGGCCGGGCACCCGCATGCCGTCTTCCGTCTGAGTCCGGCTGATTTGGTGGCGTTGACGGGGGCGCCCGTGGCCGACGTGGTGGTGGACCCGGCATGACGGTCCCTGAAGATGTGCCGTCACCGTGCATTTCCGTCTGCCGCATGAATGAGGCTAGCGGCCTGTGTGAAGGCTGCCTGCGCAGCCTGCAGGAGATTGCCCGGTGGGGCAATGCAGGCGACGAACTCAAGCGAACCATTCTGACGCGCATCCAACAGCGCCGCGAGGCGAAAACACCATGAAGCTGATCACTTTCTACCTTGACTTTATATCGCCCTACGCCTACCTGGCGTTCGAGCGGCTGCCGCAGGCTTTGATGGGGCACAGCTACAGCGTGACTTACAAACCGGTGCTGTTTGCTGCGCTGTTGAAACACCATGGTCAGTTGGGGCCCGCCGAGATTCCGGGAAAGCGCGACTGGACCTATCGGCAGATACTCTGGCTGGCCAAGGAGCATGGCGTCGAGCTGCAGTTTCCGGCCAGCCATCCATTCAATCCATTGGCGCTGCTCAGGCTGGCGCTCGCCTGCGATGCGCAGGGCCTGCCGAATCGCCATGTCTGCGAAACCCTGTTTCGCCATGTCTGGCGCGGTGGCGCCGAGGCCGCCGACCCCGGCCGTTTGCAGCTTGTGACGCAGCACCTGGAACCACACCGTGCGGTCAACAGCGAAGAGGTCAAGGCGCAGCTCAAGGCGCATACCGATGAAGCTATTGCGCTTGGTGTTTTTGGCGTGCCGACGTTTGCCGTTGACGACAAGCTGTTCTGGGGTCTGGACGCATTGCCCATGCTGCAGCAATACCTGGCTGGCGATGCCTGGTTTGACCTGCAATGGCAGAGTGCTGCAAGGGTGGCGCAAGGCGTTCGACGTTGAATCAGACATTTGACTGTCACACCTGTCGTCTATGCCCAATGCCTTTAATTTTGCCGCCTCCCCATTCGATTGCCTGAATCCGGACGAGCAGCGCCTGGTCCGCAACAGCGTCGACGTTGCTTACTTCCGGGCGGCCGAGACGATTCTTGAAATCGGTACTGCGCCGAGTCATTTGTTCGTCATCATCAAAGGCTTTGTCACCCAGTTCGATGGTGATGAGGTCACCACCACCTATGGGCCAGAGGATTGTTTTGATGGCCGTGGTCTGGTGGCGGGCAAGGTCAGTAGCCGTTTTGTCGCGGCTGAGGAGGTGGTGGCCTACCAGCTGGCGCGGCAGGCAGTCAGCGACCTGATTGCATCCAACGTCACTTTCGGTGCACTGCTGTTTTCAGATCTCAGCAACAAACTTCATGCACTGTCCGAGCGCGGTGCCAAGCATGAGTTGCAGTCACTCAGCATGTCGCGAGTCGATGAGGCATTTTTGCGGCCGGCGCACTTTGTCGACGCCACCGACGACATTCTCTCAGTGGTGAAACTGTTTCAATCACAGCGAACCGGTGCCGTACTGGTGCGCGATACGCAGGTAGAGCCGCCACGCCTGGGTATCTTTGCCGCGACCGCGCTGCAGCGTGCCATTCTGGATGGTCGACCTCTCGATCAACTGGCGGTCGGTGAACTCGCCAACTTTTCGCTGGTCGAAGTTCGGCCCTCCGATCAATTGGGTGACGCCATGGCAATGATGCTGCGAAGCCGGGTGCACCGGGTTGTGGTGGTGGAGGGCGGACAGGTCCTGGGGATTCTGGAGGCACTGGACTTGTTCAGCTTCCTGGCCAACCAGTCTCACATGATTACCGTCCAGATCGAGGAGGCCAGAGACCTGGCTGGCCTGAGCCAGGCGGCGGCGCGTATCACCCGCATGATTGCCATCCTCCATCGCAGCGGCTCGCGCGTCAACCTGATCGCCAAGCTGGTGCAGCAGCTTAATTCACGCCTGTTCGAACGTGCCTGGCAACTGATTGCGCCGACCGATCTGGTCGCCAACAGTTGCCTGTTCGTGATGGGCAGCGAAGGGCGGGGCGAGCAGTTGCTCAAGACCGATCAGGACAACGGGTTGATTCTCAGGGACGACTTTGACGTGCCCGGCGATCTGGAGGCCCTCTGCCAGCGCTTCTCGCACGCATTGCGGGATTTTGGTTACCCGCAGTGTCCGGGCCAGATCATGCTGAGCAATCCGCAGGGGCGCAAGCGTGTGAGCGAATTCGGACAGATGACACGCCAGTGGCTGATGCTGCCCACCGGCGATAGTCTGATGAATCTGGCGATCTTCATGGACGCTCACACCGTCTGTGGCGACAATCGCCTGCTTGATCAGGTGCGCTCGGGTCTGGTGACTCTCGCAACCGATAACGACGCGGTCATTCGGCAGTTTGCTGCGGCGATTGATTCATTTGGAAGCAGCACGGGGTGGTGGAACCGCCTGCTCGGACTAGGCGACTCCGAGCAGCAGCTCAATATCAAGAAGGAAGGCATATTTCCGCTGGTGCACGGTGTGCGCAGTCTGGCGCTGGCCAATCGGCTTGCCGAAGTCAGCACTCCTGACCGCATTGCCGCGCTGGTAAGCAGTGGGCATCTGAGTGCCGAGATGGGAGGCGACCTGACTGACAGTCTGTATTTCTTCATGAGCTTGCGCCTCAAGGCCGGTCTGGCTGAACTCGACACCGGTCGCGCGGTGACGGGAGCGATCGAGGTGGCTCGCCTGAGCAGTCTTGACAGAGACCTGCTCAAGGACACCTTGGGTGTGGTCAAGCGTTTCAAGATTCTGCTGCGCCTGCGCTTCCATCTGGAAAACCTGTAATGACCGAAGTTCTGTCGCCCTGGCGCTGGTGGCACGCGCTCAAGCGTGGCTGGCTGCTGTACCACCTTGGTGATCCGGAATTCCGCTTCATGTTCGACCCTGCACCGGCCCAGGAGTGGGTTGCGCTGGACTGTGAGACCAGCGGGCTGAACGTTCGCTCCGATGAAATCATCTCGATTGCCGCCGTGCGCATTGTTGGCAATCGCATCATGAGCAGTGAACGGCTGGAACTGCTGGTACGCCCCGAGCGCGGCGTGTCAGCCGAGAGCGTGCGCATTCACCGCCTGCGTGAGCGTGACCTGGTAGATGGTCTGCCGATCGATGACGCGGTCAAGCGCTTGATGCGATTTATCGGCAGCAGGCCACTGGTGGGCTACTACCTCGAATTTGATCTGGCTATGCTCAATCGCGCCATCTGGCCGATTCTGGGTCAGGGCTTGCCACAGCCCAGTATCGAGGTGTCAGCGCTTTACTATGACTACAAGTTCAGACAGTTGCCACCCTACCAGCAACAGGTGAATGCCGACATCGACCTGCGTTTTGCGACCATGATGAGCGAACTCGGCATGCCCTTACGTGACGCGCATGACGCGCTCAACGATGCCATGATGGCGGCGTTGGCCTTCATCAAGTTGCGTCAGTTGCGCGGTGAATGAAAAAAGCCGGGCTACTTGGCCCGGCTTTTGAGGGAACGCCTGTCAGAGCGCTCCAGAACTTCAGTGACCCGATGCGCCCGATGCGCCGAAGCCGGTTTCCGATCTCACCTGCTGCGCCGGGAAGGCGGCGCGTTCCTTGGCAGCATTGGCGCTGCGATCCATGATCGAGAACAGCCAGATACCGACAAAGCCGATCGTCATGGAGAACAATGCCGGCGAAGTGTACGGAAACAGGGCCGAACCCTTGGGATAGCCAAGCGTCGCTTCCCATACCGATGGCGACACAATGGTCAGGCCGACCGACGAGATCAATCCAAGGAAACCACCAATCACGGCACCGCGGGTGGTGCAGTCCTTCCACAGGACCGACATGAACAGCACCGGGAAGTTGGCAGACGCCGCAATCGCAAAAGCCAGAGACACCATGAAGGCGATATTCTGCTTCTGGAAGGCGATGCCCAGCACGACCGCCACAATGCCGAGGCACACCGTGGTAATCCTTGAGACCTTCAATTCAGACGCGCTGTCGGCCTTGCCCTTCTTGAACACGGTGGCGTACAGGTCATGCGATACGGCTGAGGCGCCAGACAAGGTCAGACCGGCCACCACTGCCAGGATGGTGGCAAAAGCCACGGCAGAGATGAATCCGAAGAAGACATTGCCGCCCACGGCTTCTGCCACGCGAACTGCGGCCATGTTGCCACCGCCTTTGAGCGCACCCGTGGCGACATCAGCATATTCCGGGTTGGTCAGCACCAAGGTGATAGCGCCAAAGCCGATGATGAAGATCAGCACGTAGAAGTAGCCAATCCAGGTGGTCGCCCACAGCACCGACTTGCGCGCCTGCTTGGCATCGGGCACGGTGAAGAAACGCATCAGGATGTGCGGCAGACCGGCCGTGCCGAACATCAGAGCCATGCCAAACGAGATAGCCGAGATCGGGTCCTTGATGAAGCCGCCCGGCCCCATGATCGATAAGCCCAGTTTGGCAGCTTGTTCAGCTGTCTTGCCGGAATTGCTGGCAATCGCGGTACGAACCTTGACCCCATCGGCAAACAGCGCCTCCGGGCTGAAACCGTACTTGGCCAGCACCATGAACGCCATGAAACTGACGCCGGCAAGCAGCATGCAGGCTTTGATGATCTGCACCCAGGTAGTGGCCGTCATGCCGCCAAACAGCACGTAGACCATCATCAGAGCGCCGACGATCACCACTGCCATCCAGTAGTCCAGGCCGAACAGCAACTGAATCAGCTGACCGGCACCGACCATCTGGGCAATCAGGTAGAAGGCCACCACCACCAGCGTGCCCGAGGCGGCGAAGGCGCGAATCGGGGTTTGCTGAAAGCGGTATCCGGCAACGTCGGCAAAGGTGAACTTGCCCAGGTTGCGCAGGCGCTCGGCCATCAGGAAGGTGATCAGTGGCCAACCGACCAGAAAGCCGATCGAGTAGATCAGGCCGTCATAGCCAGTGGACATGACGGCAGC
>CAIYGK010000011.1 GCA_903925725.1 uncultured beta proteobacterium
AGCCGCCCAGGATCTGCGCCGTCTGCATCACCTGCTCCTGGTACACCATGACACCATAGGTTTCACTCAGGATGTCTTCGACGCGGGGATCCGGATACTCAACCGGCTCACGCCCCAACTTGCGTGCGATATAGGTCGGTATCAGGTCCATCGGCCCTGGCCGATAGAGCGCATTCATGGCGATCAGGTCTTCCAGCCGCGTTGGTCTGGCGTCACGCAGCATGCCCTGCATGCCACGACTTTCAAACTGGAACACCGCCTCGGTCCGGCCCTCGGCAAACAACTGGTACACGGATGCGTCGTCCAGCGGTAGATCTTCGTAGGAAAAATCTTCGCAGCCCTTGTGCCTGGCCACAATCAGATCTTTCGCAATTTCCAGAATGGTCAGCGTCGCCAGACCCAAAAAGTCGAACTTCACCAGGCCAATGGCTTCAACATCGTATTTGTCAAACTGGCTCACCGCTGATGCACTGCCGGGCTGCTGGTAAAGCGGACAAAAATCGGTCAGCTTGCCAGGAGCGATCAGGACACCACCCGCATGCATACCGACGTTGCGCGTCAGGCCTTCGAGTTTGCGCGCGAGTTCCAGCAAAATCCTGACGTCCTCCTCCCGGCTTTCACGCTCTGCCAGAACCGGTTCTGCCTCGACGGCGTAAACCGTCTTGTCGTCGCTCTTGCGACCCGATGGTGGCAATTGCAGACTGACACTGACGCCGGGCTTGTTCGGAATCAGTTTGCTGATGCCATCGCAGAAGGTGTAGCTCATGTCCAGCACTCGCCCGACATCACGCACCACGGCGCGCGCCGCCATGGTGCCGAACGTAACGATCTGGCTGACCGCGTTCTTGCCGTATTTCTCCTTCACATAGTCAATGACACGGTCCCGATTGCTTTGGCAAAAGTCAATATCAAAGTCGGGCATCGAAACCCGCTCCGGATTCAGGAAGCGCTCAAACAGCAGCTTGTACTGGAGCGGGTCCAGATCGGTAATCTTGAGCGAATACGCCACCAGTGAGCCCGCACCTGAGCCACGCCCGGGTCCTACCGGGCAACCGTTCTTCTTGGCCCAGTTGATGAAATCACCAACGATCAGAAAGTAGCCAGGAAAGCCCATCTCCACGATCGTGTTGATTTCGAATTCCAGGCGTTCGACGTAGCGAGCGCGTACGCTCGCACGCTCGGCCTCGATCGGGTAAAGACGCAGCAGCCTTTCGTTCAGCCCAAGATGAGAAACATGGCGAAAGTATTCTTCCGGTGTCATGCGCTCGCCATCGACTTCCGGTATCGGGAAGTCGGGCAACTGCGGCTTGTCAAGGACCAGTGTCAGATTGCAGCGCCTGGCAATCTGCAGCGTGTTGTCCAGCGCCGAAGGCAGATCGGCAAACAGCGCCCGCATCTGCGCAGCCGACTTGAAATACTGCTCACGCGTGAACCTTCGCAGACGGCGCTGGTCGCCAAGGATTTCGCCCTCGGCAATGCAAACCCTGGCCTCGTGCGCCTCGAAATCGTCGGGACCAGTGAACTGCACCGGGTGCGTCGCCACCACGGGCAAGCCCATGCGCGCAGCCAGTTGGACCGTTGCGATCACGTGCGCTTCATCATCAGCGCGACCGGCACGCTGCAATTCCAGATAGAAGCGATGCGGAAAAATACTACCCAGACGCAGAGCGGCGTCGGTGGCGCGTGCCTCGTCACCCAACAGCAGCGCCTGGCCAACCAGCCCGGCCTGAGCGCCTGACAGCGCAATCAGTCCTTCACCCAGTTCGTCCAGCCATTCAAGCTTGACCAGTGCCTGTGCCCGCTGCACATTACGGGTCCAGGCGCGCGCGAGCAATTCAGACAGGTTCAGGTAACCCTGATGGTTCTGCACGAGCAGCAGCAAACGCGGTGCTGTGGCCACCTCGATCGCACCAGCGTCGAGGAAAATTTCTGCGCCAATCAGGGGTTTGACACCCCGTTTGCGCGCTTGCCGATAAAACTTGATTGCCCCGAACAGGTTGCCCAAATCGGTAATGGCCAGCGCGCCTTGCCCGTCGGCCGCGGCGCATTTGACGATATCATCGATACGGTTGGTGCCGTCAACAACGGAAAACTCAGTGTGCAAACGCAAATGAACAAACATGGTTCATTCTAAATGTTGAAAATTCTTGTAGTCGACGATCATGCGCTGGTGCGCGAGGGTTTGCGCCAGGTACTCAAGGGTCTGGATGAGCAGGTCGAAATCCTGGAAGCGGGGCACTGCGGCCGTGCGTTTGAACTCGCTGCCCTGCACCCGGATCTCGACCTGGTCTTGCTTGACTACCAACTCCCCGGCATGAACGGGCTGGAGGCGCTCGCCCTTTTTGGCCAGAATCATCCGGAACTGCCGGTGGTCATGCTTTCCGGCTCCGTGGACCGGCGCATGGTGCGCCAGGTGATGGCCTTGGGCGCCGTTGGCTTCATTGCCAAAGCCAGTCTTAGCAGCGAGTTGTTGTCGATCCTGAAGACGGTGCTGGCCGGCCAGATCTATGTCCCTGCCGAGTTCCTCGCAGCTGAAGCAGCGCTGAATGAAATCAGCGCGTCCGAGTCACCGCAACTCACTACCCGTCAACAGGACGTACTCAAGCTGATGCTCGATGGTCGCTCGAACAAGGAGATCAGCGTGGCACTCAATCTGTCAGACGAAACCGTCAAGAACCATGTATCGGCTGTGCTGCGCGCCTTCGGTGTCCAAACCCGGGTACAGGCCGTTCTGGCTGCCGCCGAGCACGGTTACAACCGACCTGCGTCCACGATTTAGAGCCGCTTGGTGAGACGGCCCATCAGACTGCGCAACTTGGCTGGTCGCACCGGCTTGTGCATCAAGGTCAGACCAGCTTCCTTGGCCGCCTGCATCAGATCCGGATCGGTATTGCCGCTGACCAGGCAGGCAGGTATTTCTTTCTGTGCGGCCAGGCGCAGCAGTCGCACGGCCTCAATCCCGTGTTGATTGTCGGGCAAGCGATAGTCGCTGATGATCAGATCACTTTGCAAACCCTGTTGAACCTGCTCCAGCGCCAGCGCCAGATTGGGTGCTTGTGTCACCCTCAGGCCCCAGGACAGCAGCAAGTTCACCAGGGCGGCGCGCGCCAGTCCATCATCTTCAATGACATGCACCATCAAACCCGCCAGGTCATCGGGCGCCTCCCTGCGCGTCGGCCCACGCCGATCCACCGTTGCGCCCGGCGCGGTCAGCGCAACACCGATCCTGAAGCGACTGCCCTTGCCGGGGCACGACCAAAGCTCAAGTGGGTGCCCAAGCAGTTCGGCCGTGCGCCGCACAATGTTGAGCCCCAGTCCCAAGCCCTTGCTGCGTTCGCGCGACAGATTCTCGACCTGGTAGAACTCTGTGAAAACAGCCGCTTGATGCTCCGGCGCTATACCGATCCCGGTGTCCCAGACCTCGATCCACGCATGGCTGCCCGCGTCCTTCAAGCGGCAGGCCAGCAGCACCGCGCCCTCGTTCGTGTAACGCATCGCGTTGTTGAGCAGGTTCAACAGGATGCGATGAATCTGGACCGGGTCACTCATGACCCAGACATCGCAGGACCGTATACGCAGACGCAAGCCTTTGTCTGCAGCGACCACGGCCAGTTCGGTCTTGAGTTGGTCGAAGACCTCGCTCAGCGGGAAAGCTCTCATATGAACTGGAACAGCGCCGGCGTCGAGGCGTGAAATATCAAGCAATGCATCGAGCAGATCGCGCATGGCCTGGACGGCGCGGTCCATGTTGGCGATCAGGTTCATCGCGTAGGCGTCATGCGTCAACTGACTCAAACGCGTTACGAACAAGCCCAAAGCATGCGTCGGCTGCCGCAAGTCATGACTGGCGGCGGCTAGGAAACGCGATTTGGCCAGCGTCGCCAACTCGGCTTCTTCTTTCTTTTCGCGCAGTTCCTGCGTCGCCTGCGCAATACGGCGCTCCATCTCGTCGCGCCCGGATTCAAGACTTTCGGCCATGCGGTTGAGTGACAGCTGCAAGTCCTGCATGGGGTCGCGAGCTATCAATTCAGCGCGCGCCTCAAACTCACCGCGGCCAATGCGCTCGATCAGTCTCGAGACGCGCGCCACCGGCTGAATCACACGATGCCCAAGCCGCAGCGCCAGCAAACCGCCCAACAGCAAGCCTGACAGACCCAGCAACAAGCCGGCCAGCAGCAACTGCCGTTGACGCTGGTGCAATTTTTCGTTACTCACTTCCACCAGGACGTGACCCAGAACCTGCGCCGGCACAGCAGCAGTGCTGGCCTGGCTCCCGAACAAATCATTCAACGCCAGTTGTTCAACCACAATGGGCTGCAGCAACAAGTCGGTTTCGCGCTTCGCGTCTTGATCGAGCACCTCCTGCGTGCTCAGGCGCGCCGGCATCTTGTAGCCAATCCGACCGGCGCTCGCCATGACCTCGCCTCTGGCGTTCACGATCACGACCGAGCGCAACGCAGGCTCCTGCATTGCCGCACGCGCCAGACCCTGCAAGTTGGCAACATTGCCCGAGAACAAGCCGTATTCGCTCGACGCAGCGAGTTGCCGCGCCAGCGAGCGCGCTCTCTGACCGTGCGACTCTTCGTTGTCACCCCAACCGATGAACAGAAATCCAGCAATCAAAAGCAGGACGACCAGACCCACCGGCAGCGTTACCGCCACCAGCATCCGGTTGCGGATGCCACGAACCATCATGGCAAACCCTCTCTGTGTCGAAGGCGTCGACTCAAATCCTGTGCGTCCAGGGACAAACCGAGCGATCGAGCCACATGTTCATTGACCGAAATCTGGAAGTCACTGGAATAAGCGCCGGTCGCAGGCAAGGCCTTTCCGTCCAGCACAGCACGCGCCAGTTGCGCCGCCTGCACTCCGACCTGAACGGGTGTCACGTACACCGCAAGCAACGCCCCGGCACGCACATAGGCCGGTGAGAAAGCCATCATGGGCATCCTGGCGCGAAATGATGCCAGCAGGATGTTTTGAATCGTGCTGTTGTTATAGACCTGCGGACTGGGCACTGCCAATAACAGGTCAGTGCCATCCAGGACCTGCTTGAGCGCCGGAAAAAGCTGATCATCCTGGCTTACATCCGCTTCAAGCAATTGGAGGGCCTCAGCCTGCGCCTGGGCACGCCATACATTGCTCTCTTTCGACGCTTCCGGCCCCCACAACACGCCAACCCGCCGGGCTGCCGGAAAAGCCAGACGGATCAGCCGAAACTGGCGCTGTGCCGGCTGATCCAGAAAGATTGCCGAAAGCTGAGAGCTGGCTTTGCGGCCATTGCGCAACAACATGGTTTCAAAGCTGCTTCGCGGCAGCAAGGCACACAGCACAGGCGCACCCTGCACCGATCTGGCCAGCAGATCCGCGGCTTCGGCACCCAGCGTAACGTACACGCGTGGGGGCTGTGGTCGCGCATCCCTCCATTCACTGGCAGCCATCTGCAGAACCGAATAACGTGCAACACCGGCTCGTTCAAGCTCCTGGATCAGTGCCTGCGCTGTCTCAATGTAGGCGGCACTGTGGTCAGTGCTCACGATCACCACCAAGGGCGCTGTCTGCGTGACTGGCGCCGCCAGACAGACCTGCCATGCGCAGATCAGCATAATCCACAGGCGAAGCAGCATCCGGCTCACGGCACGCTACTGGTTAAGTTTCACCGTCAGAAAGACGCGCCGCTGAAAGGCGTAGGCGGGGTCCGCGTCCAGATAGGGTGAGCCCAGGTTCTGCATGACCAATGCCAGTTCGCCACGCTGTGCGCCCAGGCGCAGCGGTGTTGCCAGGCGCAGGTCGGTGCGGGTCATTGCCACTTGATGGTCAGGGCCGGTTCTCTGCGGGGTCATGGTGCCGCTGTCCTGGTGCATGATGCTCAGATCCAGATCGCCTGGCAGTTTCTGAAACCAGGTCAATGTGCTTGCCAGTTTGGGCGCCGGCAAAGCGTTTCCATAGTTGACTGCAAGTCCATTTTCAATTCCGTGATCAATCAGTGAATAGTTCAGGTAGGTCTGATTGAACATGATGCGCGCGCCGCTCCAGGGCTGCCACTTCAACTGGTATTCAAGCCCGTGAATGGAAAAATTCTCGGTGTTCGCGTAGTCCTTGGGTCGGGTCGCGTTGAGTTGCGTGATGAACCCGTCGATGCGCTCGTGAAAGGCACGCACGTCGAGGTTCAAACCCAGTTGGGGCAATACGGCCAGGTAGCCCACTTCCCTGGAATAAATGCCTTCGGGATGTACATTGCCACTGGCCAGCGTGTTGACTTCCAGCAAATGACCGTTCCAGCTGTAGCGAACGTCTGCAAACTGCTCGTAAGCACTGGGTGGACGATAGGCTCGGGACGCACCGACGCGAAGCGTATGCCCGTCCGCGAGATGCCAGTTCAACATCAGGCGCGGCGCCAGGTTGCTGCCACTGGTGCTGCTGTTTTCGGCCATCGCTCCTGCGTTCAGAACCAGATCCTTTTCGGGTCGCCACTCCAGATTACCAAACAGCCTGGAAAAATTGGTCACCAGAGCGTCATCGGTGTTGTAGATCGGCTTGGAGCTGACCTGTTCGCGTCGCAATTCGGCACCCCAAACCATGCGGAGCTGCAAGCCTTTGCGCCACGTATGTTGCAGGGTCAGGACATCGCTTCTGGATGCGCCGGTGGCGTCAATGGCAATGCTGTCGTTGATGCCCAGTGCCTGCAATGAATAAGGAAATGCATCACGGTACGTTTCATCGCCGTGCGAGTAGCTCAACGCCAGATCCTGATCCTGATCCAGACGACGCCGCCAATCAAGCTGCAGGTAACTGGAACCATAGCGTGTATCCCGTACCTGGTTGTCGGGGTTGTCGATGCTGCCCTTGCCGGCGTTCAGAGTCATCGTGCCCAGACGCAATTCAAGGTCGTCGCCGTTGGCGGGTCGAAAGTCGGCACGAAAATTCAATCGATCGATCTGGTTCGCCCCATTCGAACCGGCCAGTCCTGCATCCGAGCGGCGATCTACGGCGAGGCGGAAATTGGCCTTGTCGGCAACCCAGCCGATACTGGCCCGGGCGTCGCCAATGGCGTTGCTGCCAGTGCTCAGACCAAGTTGCGCGCCCTGCGTGTCCACGGGATCACGCGTGACAATGTTGATGACACCCAAAAAGGCACGCGCGCCATAGGCCGCTGAATTGGAACCGCGCAGGACTTCGATGCGCTCGATGTCATCCATGGCAACAGATTGCAGACCCGGCTCGACGCTGCCTATAAAGTAGGCGGAGTAGGCCGAACGACCGTCCACCAGAACCTGAATGCGGTTCGAATAACTGCTGAAGCCGCCGTGATAACTCGCCTGTGGCGCAATGCTCTCAAACGACATGCTGGTCTGGAATCCCGGCACCAGGCGCAGCAGATCGGCCACATCACGCGCGCCGGACAGGCGAATAAACTCACGGTCGAGCACCGTCACTGCGCCGGGCGTGTCATCGAGCCGTTGCGGCAAGCGCGAGACAGACAGCACCAGCGGCACGTCAGTCAGAAAGTCCTTCTCGGACACCCCTGCAGTCCCCTGTGCCCACACGCCTGCACTGCCCACCAGCAAGGCACACCCACCGATCCATCGGTTCATGACAGCTTCCCTTCTTGATCAGCATGCATGCACCGATTTTGCCCTGTCGGGCCTCAGATACCACCAGAGGCCCGACAAATATCCTGTTGCCCCGAAAATCAGGAATGCAGTCGCGCTGCCACGTCGGCAATCCGCTTGCCAAACAGACGCGCTGTTTCGAGGTCGCCCGCATTCATTTCTCCGGCACTGGCATCACCCGGCGTCTGCGCCATCGGACCGGCCGAGGAAGCAAGGTAGTTGACATCGCCGCGCTGCGAAGCCTTGGTGTTGTTGTAATTCAGGCCCGTACCTACCCAGATGCCACCGTGCTGCATCGCCAGCGTCATGAAATAGTGCAGCGTCGAGTGCTTGTCGCCATTGACGTTGGCGCTGTTCGTGAAACCACCAAAAATCTTGTCCTTCCAGGCCTGCGTGTACCACGGCTTGCTGGTGGCATCGGCAAATTTCTTGAACTGCCAGCTGACGGAGCCCATGTAGGTCGGTGAACCCATGATGATGGCGTCGGCCGCATTGAGAGTAGTCCACTGCGCCTCGGTCAGATTGCCTTCGGCGTCAATCGGCACCAGTTCGGCGCCAGCGCCCTCTGCCACCGACTGCGCCATGCGCATCGTATGTCCATACCCAGAATGAAAGACCACAGCTACTTTTGACATCGAAAACCTCCTTGATTGCAGTTGAAAAAATGGAAGCCTGTACCCTACGGGCTTCCCGGGAAAAAGTCGGATCAGGCTTGCAGATCGAATACCAGCACTTCGGCGTTCCTTGCGTCCTTGAGTTGCAGCCGGGATTCACCGTCCAGCATGGCCGCATCTCCGGTCGTCAGTCCGACGCCGTTGACTGCCAGTTCACCCCGGATCAGGTGCACATAGAACTTGCGATTGGAGGCCAGCACCAGTTCAGCCGTCTGTGCGCCGTCCAGCAGAGCGGCGTAGAGACGAGCGTCTGCGTTGATCGTGACGGAACCCAGCGCGCCATCGGGTGACGCCAGCAAACACAGCTTGCCCAGCTTTTGGGCGTCGGTAAATGATTTCTGCTCGTAGGAGGGCGCTATGCCTTTGGTACTGGGTTCGATCCAGATCTGCAGAAAATGCGTGGTGGCGTCCGGCGCATGGTTGAACTCGCTGTGCTGCACACCGGTTCCGGCGCTCATGCGCTGTACATCGCCCGGAGGAATGCCCTTGACATTTCCCATGCTGTCCTTGTGCGCCAGATTGCCGGTCAGCACGTAGCTGATGATTTCCATGTCGCGATGACCGTGCGTGCCAAAGCCGGTGCCAGGCGCAATCCGGTCTTCGTTGATGACGCGCAGATTGCCCCAACCCATGTACTGCGCGTCAAAGTAGCCAGCAAAGGAAAAACTGTGGAGCGACTTCAACCAGCCATGGTCAGCGTAACCGCGCTCATTGGATTTGCGAATTTTCAACATAGGCTATTCCTTTGCGGGACAGATCTTCAACTCTGTCCTCAACTGTTTGTAAGGCTGAACTTTAGGGCTGACCAGGCATCTGGCAATGCATGGCATTTGATGGCATCATTCAAAATATTTGAATCAAAAACACGGACCAATGCAAACTGCCCGCGATGCGCTGACCCCGGACGCACTTTCCATGCTGCAAACCATTGCCACCACCGGCAGCTTTGCAGCCGCAGCGCGTCAACTTAAACTGGTACCCAGCGCACTGACTTACCGTGTGCGCCAAATCGAGGATGCGCTGGACGTACTGCTGTTCGACCGCCGTTCGCGCCAGGCGCGCCTCACCGAGGCTGGCACCGAACTGCTGCGCGAGGCCGCACGGCTGCTCGATGAAGTCGACGCCATTGCAAATCGGGTCAAGCGCGTGGCCACCGGTTGGGAACCGCAACTGACCATTGCAGTGGACAGCATCATTTCCAAAACAACGGTGCTCGAACTGTGCGAAAGCTTCTTCGCATTGAATCCGCCAACGCGCATCAGACTGCGCGAAGAAACGCTTTCCGGCACGCTGGCCTGCCTGACATCGGGTCAAGCCGATCTGGCGCTCGGCGTCGCGGAGTCCGGCACCAACGCCGGCATTCACAGCAAACCTCTGGGCGACGTAAGCTTTGTCTACGCGGTTGCGCCTCACCATCCCTTGGCCAGCGCGCCCGAACCGCTCAAGGACGAATCGGTCCGGCAACACCGAGCCGTGGCGGTCGCGGACACCATCGCACGCGGCAGCGGCCTGACCGTGGGTCTGCTCGGCGGCCAGGACGTTTTCACGGTTGCCACGATGACGGACAAGCTCGATGCACAACTGCGCGGCTTGGGCAGCGGCTTCGTGCCCGAATGCATGGCCCGTGCCTACATCGAAACCGGGCGTCTTGTGGTCAAGCAAATGGAGCGGCCGCAGCGCATTGTCCGTGTCAATTACGCCTGGCGCAGTCTGACCAAAGCCGACCAGGGCCGGGCTTTGGCATGGTGGCTGGCGCAGTTGGAAAGTCCGACCACGCGCGCTGCTTTGCTGGAGCGGCACCGAGGCGTGTAAAGTCCAAGCCATGCAACAACCCCGGAGTCAGCATTCATGATCCCATCCAAATTCAAAAATGTCGCCATCGTTGGCTCGGGCATGGCCGGCGTCGCCTGCGCCCGCACCCTGCTTCAGGCGGGCCACAGCGTGCACGTTTTCGAGAAGAGCCACACTCTGGGCGGACGCATGGCAACGCGCAACAGTGCCTTCGGCAGCTTTGACCACGGTGCGCAGTATTTCACCGTGCGCGACCCCCGCTTTGAGCGCGCCCTGCAAACCGTACCCGGCCTGTGCAAACGCTGGAGCGCCAACTCGGTGCAGGTGCTGGATGAATATGGCCAGGTCGCCGCCGCTGGCCTGCCGGCGCGTGAGGCGCACTGGGTTCCAACACCATCCATGAACGCACTGGTCAAACGTTGGGGCCAGCCACTGTTGGAACAGGGTCGCCTGGACTTGCAAACCAAGGTCAAACACCTGGATCGCGACGCGCTGCACCCCCATCAATGGGAATTGCATACCGAAGGTGCCTCCGGCACGCGCCACGTGTACTCGGGTTTTGACGCGGTGCTGCTGGCCATTCCGGCCGAGCCGGCGAGGCTGCTACTCAACACCTCGCCTCTGGCTGACCACTTGTCGCAGCAACTCGACATGGTTCAGATGGCACCGTGCTGGACGCTGATGCTGGCCTTTCCGCAGGCCATGCAACCGGGTCTTTCGACCCTTGGGCCACAGTGGAACGCCGCACGCAGCACGCACCACCGGATCGCCTGGCTGGCGCGCGAATCGAGCAAGCCCGGGCGCACGGCCGTGGAGCGCTGGACCGTCCAGGCCAGCGCCGCCTGGTCGCAGGAGCACCTGGAGGACGACGCTCAGCGCGTGCAAGCCAAACTGCTCAAGGCCTTTTCCGAGATCACCGGCATACGGGCCGAACCCGCCCACGTCGACAGCCGACGCTGGCGCTTTGCCCAAACGACGCAGCCGCTGGGCCATTCGCATCTATGGGATGCGCAGACCGGCCTCGGTGTCTGCGGCGACTGGTGCCTTGGGCACCGCGTGGAAGACGCATTTGTCTCCGGCCTTGAATTGGCACTCACCGTGGCATGACCGGATACCGGGGTCGCTTTGCCCCATCGCCGACCGGTCCGCTGCATGCCGGTTCACTCGTGGCCGCATTGGCCAGTTGGCTCGACGCCAGGGCGCATGGAGGTGAGTGGATGGTGCGCATCGAAGACGTCGACCGGCAACGCTGTTCACCGGAATTGGGCCGCGTCATCCTGCAGCAACTCAGTGCCTGTGGTCTGCAATCCGATCTGCCGCCACTCTGGCAATCCCGACGCAACGACGTCTATCAACGGTCGCTCGATCAACTGGTGGCGGTCGGACGGGCCTACCGCTGTGCCTGTACGAGACGCGAGCTCGAACTGACGCACAGCGGCACCGCAATGCCGCGCTCCCGTCACGCTGAACTTGTCTATCCTGGCACCTGCCGCAACGGCCTGAAAGGCAGCGCCAATGGCGACAAACCTCTGGCCTGGCGCCTGCGCACAGACTCGTGCGACCCGATCCCGTGGCACGACCGGCGTCTGGGTGCACAGAAGCAGGATGTAGAGCGCGAAGTCGGCGACTTTGTCCTCAAGCGCGCCGACGGCTGCTACAGCTACCAGCTGGCCGTCGTGGTGGACGACGCCGCACAAGGCATTACCGACGTGGTACGAGGCGAGGATCTGAGCAACAACACGGCCCGGCAAATCCTGCTGCAACGCCAGCTCGCCCTGCCCGGCTTGCGCTACCTGCACATGCCGCTGCTGCTGGGTTCCAATCATGAGAAGCTCTCCAAGCAGAACGGCGCGCAGTCGATAGACAGCACGCAGCCGCTGGCGGCCCTCAACGTCGCTGCCGCCATGCTTGGCTTGCCGCTGCTAACCGTAAACCTGAGCGATGCCCTGAACTGCTGGGTCAGCGCCTGGCGCGGAATCTGGCTCCCTCTCTACAATCCTGCACTGTGAACGACCAGCAGACACGCCCCAGCAACCTGGCAACGCCAGCAGATCTGCCTCATCCCAAACTGATCAAGAGTTTTGTCCGGCGAACCGGACGGACCACCAGCGGTCAGGCCAGGGCTATCGCCGAAATCGGTCCACGCTTCGTGTTCCCATTCCAGGCAAACATGGCCGACTGGCTGGGCGCATCCGCACCGCCCCTGATTTTGGAAATTGGTTTTGGCATGGGTGAAGCCACGGCTCACATTGCATCGCTGATGCCAGAGAAGAATTTTCTTTGCTGCGAAGTTCATGACCCCGGCGTTGGCGCACTGCTCAAGCGCATTGGCGAGCAGAACCTTCCCAACATCCGCATCGTTGCCCACGACGCGGTCGAGGTCATCGACCAGATGCTGCCGCCGCAAT
>CAIYGK010000012.1 GCA_903925725.1 uncultured beta proteobacterium
CCGTTCGGGTTGGCTGCGGTGCCAGCAGTCAATTTACCTGCCCTGTGAAACGAAGACAAGGGTCGCCCGCTCAGTCGGAATACTTCCAGCGCGCGGCTGATGCGTTGCGCATCTGCGGGTTGCAGCCGCGCCGCTGTCAGCGGGTCCACTTTGGCAAGTTCGGCGTGCAGCCCCGGCCAACCACGCAGTGCCGCCTCCTGCTCCAAGTCGGCCCGAACGCTGGCGTCCGACTTGGGCATGGCATCCAGTCCATCGCGCAAGGCCTTGAAGTAAAGCATGGTCCCACCCACCAGCAAGGCCAGCTTGCCGCGCGCCGAGATGTCGGCGATCAATGCCTGTGCGTCAATCACAAACTCGGCAGCACTGTAGGCCTGCAGCGGATCGCGGATGTTGATCAGGTGATGCGGCACCGAAGCCAGTTCAGCGCCGGACGGTTTTGCCGTGCCAATGTCCATGCCGCGATAGACCAGCGCCGAGTCCACGCTGATGATCTCGAGCGCGCGCTCACGCGCAATTGCCATGGCGGCCGCCGTCTTGCCCGATGCTGTAGGCCCCGCTAAAGCGATGTAGCGCAAATCAAGCCCGGCTTTCACTTCGCCTGCCCTGCCTTTGTACCAGTGTCCAGGCCACCAGCGCAACCATGGCGCTCCAGAACCAGATGCCGTAGACCAGAGGGAAAATGGTGCCGTCCATGTGCGTGCCAAGCCAGTTGCCGATCAGGAAGGCGACCAGCATCATCAGGAATCCGTTCAGCGCAGAAGCCGCACCGGCCGACTGCGGAAAAGGGCCGACGGCGGCGCTGTGGCTGCAGGGCTGAAGGATGCCGTGGCCCAACATAAAGAGACAAAAAGCCGGCATGATGGCCCAACTGCTGTGCCAGCCGGCCATGGCCAGCACGCCCATCAAGGTGCCACCGGATAGACTCAGAACGGCGGCGATGGCGACTGTCCGGCGCACATCAAAGCGGGCCAGCAGACGCCGGCACAGAAAGGTTCCCAGCAAGTAGGTGAAGGCGCCTGAAAAAATGAGCAGGCCACAGTCGGTCGTACTCAAGCCCAACACCTTGATGAAGACAAAGGAGCTGCTGGCAAGGAAAGTGAAGAGACCACCGTACGACGCCATTGAAAGCATCGCATAGGCTATAAAGGTCGGGTTGCGCAGAATCGTCAGCCAGGTGCGCAGCAAGCTGACTGGCTGTAGGGCCTGCAGGTTCTTTTGTGGCAGTGTCTCGCGAAAGCGCAGCGCAATCAGGGCCAGGCTCGCCGCGCCAAAGACGGTGAGAACCAGTAGCGAGGCGCGCCAGCTGAACAGGTTGGCCAGCAGCCCGCCCAATGGTGGACTGATACATGCGGTCAGGCCCAGACCACTGAGGCCCTTGGACATGATGCGTGCGCCTTGCAAGGGTGTGTAGAGGTCGCGCACGATCGCGCGCGCGCACATGACGGCCGCACCCATCGCCGCGCCCTGAATGGTGCGCCAGACTATCAGGGTATCCATTGTTGCGGCCATGGTGCTGCCGATCGAAGCCAGCACGTAGGCGCTCAAGCCAACCAGCAGGATCGGACGACGGCCAAAGCGATCCGAGAGCGGGCCCCAGATCAACTGCGACAGACCAAAGGCCAGAAGGAGGGCGGTCAGCGTCAGTTGCGCCTGCGCCATGGAAGCCCCAAAGCCCTCGGTCAAGGCGGGCAGGGCCGGCAGGTACAAGTCGGTCGTGACCGGTTGCAGCCCCAGCAGCATCGACAGGATCAATACGGTCAGACCGTGCGGCATCGGGGTGCTTGGGTGATCAACAGACATGCTGCCAAGGGTACCAGAAGCACCGATGAAACTCCCGATGTACCGTGAGCGGTCTGCGAAATGAACGCATCACGTCTCGAAGTATCCATAAGAAAGCGCGATGGTGATCCCAAAAATCAGTATTGGACCCCTGTAAGGCAAGCGGCGATCATCGGCGCCTCGATACCAAAGTCTGTTCAATCAATCAGGAGTTTTAACGATGAAACTGGTCACATTTGCCGCCGACGGCAAGCAGTTGGTAGGGGCGCTCGAAGGTGATGACGTAGTGGTTCTCGACATTCCTGACATGCGTTCCCTGTTCGCGCTGGGAACACCGGTTCAGACGTACGCTCAGCAACTGAAGACAAGCCAGCGTTATCGGCTTGCCAATGTTCAGCTCAAGGCGCCGATTATTCCCAAGAAATTCTTCCACACTGCCGGGAACTATGCCGAGCACGCGCAGGAAGGAGACCGCGCCAACTGGGTGGCGGCAATCAAGCCCTGGATCGTGTTTTTCCAGAATGTCGATGCGATCATCGGCCCTGATGCGCCCGTCATCTATCCCGAGCACCTGACCAAGCAACTCGACTACGAACTGGAGCTGTCGATCGTTATCGCGAAACCGGGCAAGCACATCAGCATCCAGGACGCCAAGGACTACATTGGCGGCTACGTCATCTTCAACGACATTACGGCGCGCGATATTCAACGGCGCGAAATGCAGTCGGCCAACTTCTGCTTCAGCAAGTCAATTGACACCTTTTGTCCGGTCGGCCCCTGGATTGTCACGGCGGATGAAATTCCCGACCCGTACAAGCTTGACCTCGAACTGCGAGTCAACGGCGAGAAGCGCCAGATCTCCAACACCAGCCACATGTCGGTGACCATCCCGCAGATCATCTCGAAGTTTTCACCGGCTGGCTATTCGGCGGGCGACATCATTTCGACCGGTACGGTATCGGGTGTGGCGGCTTTCAGCGCTGATCCCGAAGCCTGGTTCCTCAAGCCCGGCGATCTGATCGAAGCAGAGATCGAGAAGATCGGCATCTTGCGCAACCGTGTGATTTCCTGGAAGGAAGCCTACGGTGTGGAGGCCCCACAATTTGTCGGATTTTGATGCCATGACGACCCTGGATAGATCCAAGGTGTGGACCGGCACACTCAACGAAGTGGCACTTGCCGGTCGACCGAAGGCCAAGGTGGGTTTCTACGACACCACGCTCCGTGATGGCGAGCAATCCACTGGAGTCATGTTTGATCCGCAACAGAAGCTGGAAATTGCCTGTCTGGTCGATGGTCTTGGTGCCGGGCGCATTGAGGCTGGTTTTCCGAGGGTTTCTGAGGATGATCGGGAGGCCATCAAGCTGATTCGCTCGGCTGGATTGAAGGCGGAAATCTGGGGTTTTGCGCGAGCCATGCCGGACGATGTCGCGGCTGTTGCCGAACTCGATCTGAAGCACAGCGTGATCGAGGCTCCGATCTCCAACCGCAAACTCAAGGCGCTGGGCGTGTCCAGGGACGAGGTGCTGGCAAGGATCAGGACCTCGGTCGAATTCGGTGTCAAGCAGGGACTTCATGTTGCCTTCTTCGGCGTCGATTCGACGCGTGCAGATCTCGATTTTTTTGAACAGGTTTACAAGACGGCGCGCGATGCGGGCGCGGCAGAATTCGTCATCGTCGATACCCTGGCGATAGCAACGCCGGAGGCGGTGACCTACCTGATCGGCAAGGCGCGCCAATGGTTGGGACACGATGCCATCATCCATTTCCATGGTCATAACGACTTTGGCATGGCTACAGCAGACGCAGTAGCGGCTGTAGCGGCAGGTGCCAGCTGGATCCACGGCACGATTGACGGCATTGGTGAACGCGCCGGTAATGCCAACCTGCCCGAGATTGCCTTGGCGCTGGAATTGCTCTACGGTGTCGATACCGGTTTTCATTTCGAGCGCGTACGCCAAGCGTCCAAACGACTGCGTGAGATTGCAGGTTATCAGCTTGAACCATGGAAGCCGGTTGTGGGCGAAACGCTTTTCATCCGGGAAACCGGAGCAGTAGCGGCGCAGTTCCACATTCCGGACGCGATCGAACCCTATTCGTCATCTCTGCTGGACACGCCGAGAAATATCGTTCTTGGCAAGAAAAGCGGGCTCGCTTCCATCAAGATCAAGTGCGAGCAACTTGGATTGAATGTTGCAGAAGAGCATTACCCACTGCTGCTCAGCGAAGTGAAGAAGCTGGCAATCAGCAAGCATCGCCTTGTCAAAGATGAAGAGTTCAAAGAACTTCAGGCCCTGATCGGCTAGTTTGATTGTCACGATAAGGAGCTCTATGACTACCGGAAGATTTCAAGACAAGGTCGTGTTTGTGACCGGATCAGGGCGCGGTTTTGGCGCCGTTTTGGCCCACGCATTCGCAAATGAAGGTGCCAATCTGATAGTGCATTACAACAGCTCTGCGGCTGGCGCCGACGAGACTGCCAGGACCGTGCGCGAGCTGGGTCGCCGGGCATTGGTAGTGCAGGCGGATATCGCGAAACTGGCCGACGTTCAGCGCATCACGGAGCTGGCCTACGCTGAATTCGGCCGGGTGGACGTGCTGGTCAACAACGTGGGGGACATGGCGATTAATCAGAAGTCCTGGCGCGAACTTGACGAAAAGGTCATCGATCACACTTTGGCGGTGGACATCAAAGGGACGATGTTCATGACGCATGAAGTCGGATCGAGAATGATGGACGGGACCGGTGGTGCTATCGTCAACATCGGTTCGCAGGTCGTGATTGCAGGCAGCCCCAGGGCACCCCAATATGCCGCGGCCAAATACGGTGTCATCGGAATTACCAAGTCCTATGCTCGTGCTTTGGCACCGAAGGTGCGTGTGAATACGCTGGGCGCGGCTTTCATGGAAACGGAAGCGCTGAAGAACCGGGATGACTGGAAGAACGGTCGCCGCGAAGAAGTTCTTCGGCAGACGCCTTTGGGGCGCATAGCGATGCCAGAGGACATGGTGGGCCCAGTGCTGTTCCTCGCTGGAGAAGAGTCGCGTCACATGACCGGGCAATTCATGCTGTGCAATGGTGGACTGGCAATGGTCGGTGCCTGAATGGGCGTCCCCTGAATGGTGATGGTCGGCGTGTCGTAATCAGGCCCCTCGAGCGCGAAAGCGGGCCTCTAGCCCACCAGGGGACCCCCAGCGTGTGCTATTCGACGCACTTCCTGGACGAATCGGGAAGCGATCGGCGACAGCTGTTCATTCGATCGCCACATCAGGCCAACCGGCCGCAGCGGTTCGAGGTCGCTCAATTTCACTGCGCAAAGCCTTCCCACCTCGCATTCGACCTCCACGAGCTGCGGTGCCATAAGGGTCACGCAGTCTGTGTTCATGACAATCGACTTGATGGCAAGAATCGAGTTGGTGCTGATCGCGCGTGTTGGCCAATGGATGCCAGCCCGATCGAACACCGTTTCCATGTGCACCCGGAATGCGCTGCCACCGGCAGGCAGAACCCATTTGGCATCACCAAGGTCCTTGAGCGATACCGATGGCTGGCTGGCCAAGGGATGCTGGGCCCGCATGATCAGCGACCAATCAGCAAACACCAGCGGTTCGGTTTCAATGTCGGGATAAACCGGATTTACGCCCAGTCGGCTGACAATGAGGTCAAGTTCCCTCGACCTGAGCATAGCCAGAATCCGATCATCAATGTCTTCAGTAACCGAGACTTGTACATTCGGCGCCGTGCGCAGTAACACTTCCAGCGCTTTGGGAACAAGTCCGACTGCGGTGACAGGTGTAATCCCGATCGAAAGCAGTCCTTCCAGGCCCAGAGAAAGCAGACGAGTTTCTTCCTTGGCGCGCTCCAGCAAGCATTCCAGTGCCTGCGCGTGAAGGGCCAGTGCTTTGCCGAAATCGTTCAGTCGTGCGCCATGGCGATCACGGTCAAGCAGGCGCACGCCCAGTCCGTGTTCCAGCTGTGCGATGTTCTGCGAAAGACCTGGCTGCGACACATTGGTCGCCTCGGCGGCTCCGCTGAACGAGCCATGCCGCGCGATTGCAAGCAGATCAAGCAAGCGGCGTGGATCCAATCTCATCGTCATTCAATCTCCAAATGGGTTTGCGTTATCGGTTGCCAGTTCGATCTTACTGCCCAGGCAATCGGATCAAGCCGGCGTGGGATCCATAAGCAAGCACAATAACGACCTCCAAAAACAGTATTTGACGTGAACTCGCTGGGTGACGATCATCGTTCTACGCAACAACGGAGATACGCATGAATCGAAGAGACTTTGTACAGACCGCCCTGGTCACGGCCATCTCGACCCCCCTATGGGCTCAGGGTACCAATGCGTGGCCCGAAAGACCCATCAAAATGATCCTGTCACAGCCGCCTGGGTCCGGGCCGGACAATGTGGCCCGCCAGTTGTCCGAACGGCTCGGGAAGGCGCTGGGTCAGGCGGTGGTAATAGACAACAAACCGGGTGGCCAAAATGTCATTGGTGCTCAATTCGCGGCCCATGCGCAGGCCGACGGGTATTCTTTTTATTTCGCCACTACAGCCGCACTGGTCACCAACAAGTACTTGTTCAAGACCTTACCCTATGATCCGCAAAAGGATTTCATTCCGGTAGCTTTTGTTGCTCGAAGTCCATTTGCCGTGCTGGTCCGAAGCGACTCTCCCATAACTTCCATTCAGGATCTGGTTGCACGATCAAGAGCGGCTTCAGGAAAACTGTCCTTGGCCAATGAAGGTCCCCGAACTTTCGGTGGGATCATTGCGAGGCTGATCAACGCCCGTACCAAGATGGAAGCCAATCTCGTGTCCTATTCGTCGGTGAGCGTCGCAATTACCGACCTCTTGGGTGGACACACCGATGCGATCGTGGCGGACCTTGCGTCGACTGCACAATTCGCGCGTCAGGGTCGCCTGCGACTGCTGGCAGTTACAACAGCCAAGCGTGTGGGAGGTTGGGAGCAGGTGCCTGCCCTCGCCGAGACCTTGCCAAATTTTGAAATGTCAGGATGGTTTGCCGTCGTGGCTCCCGCAGGAACACCGGCACCTGTGGTCGCACGCCTCAACCAGGAGCTGAACACTTTGCTGGGTGACACAGACGTTGTGCAGAAGATTCTCGCTATCGGACCGATCGCCGAGTCTCTTGGGTCGCCGGCGCAACTGGATTCCTATTTGAAGCGCGAGCACGAGCGGTGGAGCGAAGTCACAAAGGAAATTGGCCTCTTGCCTGAATGAACAGGGGTACCGATCAGGCCCGCCCTCGAGCATTGACCGGACCGGGGTAGCGCTAGCAAGTCGGTATACGCTTGCGAAGCGATCGCCGGGCCTGTTGGCCCCGGGGGGTCAGAAGCTTGAACCTCACGAGGAAATTGTTTTATGAAAATGGCCGCTGTCCAGATGGTTTCGGGAACCAGCGTCGAGGGCAATCTTCTGCAGGCGGGTCAGTTGCTGGAGCAGGCTGCTGCCCCGGGGCGCCGAACTGGTCGTGCTGCCCGAGTACTTTTGTCTCATGGGCTTGCAGGACACCGACAAACTGAAGGTTCAGGAACCGTTTGGCACGCTACGACAGGATCCACTTGTTCCGCTTTGACAATGGACAGGACAAGTACGATGAATCCTGCGTCCTGGAGCGGGGTGCGCAGCCTGCGACATTTGACCTGGCGTCCACTGATGGCCACACCTGCCGCATCGGCATGAGCATTTGCTATGACTTGCGGTTCCCTGAGTTGTATTGCCAGTTGCGGGCAGACATCCTGCTGGTGCCGAGCGCGTTTACGTTCACTACCGGGCAGGCACACTGGGAGAGACCGCTTCGCGCCCGTGCCATCGAAAACCTGGCCTTCGTGCTGGCATCTGCGCAGGGTGGAGCGCACGAAGACGGTCGCCAGACCTGCGGCCACAGCATGATTGTTGGACCATGGCGGCAGATCCTGGCTGAGCATGGGCAGGACAACGGTGTGGCTGTTGCAGAGGTAGCGATGCAGACTCTGCAAACTGCACGAAGTCGCCTGACTGCGCTTAACCATGCGGTGCTTTGATGTCTGTTGAAGCGAGCAAGACCGGCCATCATTGCGGTTTACGCCGTTGAATGTGCACAATGTGGTCATGAAAACCAACCATATCCCCCACGTGCTGCTGTGTCTGGCCTTGGCCACGCCCGCATTCGCCTTCGACCTGCAAGGCCACCGCGGCACGCGGGGCTTGGCACCCGAGAACACGCTGCCGGCTTTCGAGAAGGCAATGCGCATGGGAGTGGACACGCTGGAGCTGGACGTGGGCATGACCGCCGACAATGTGCTAGTCATCTCGCATGACCGCTACCTGAACCCGCTGATCGTGCGCGATGCCAAGGGCGAGTGGCTGCAGGGCACCAAGGGCCCGCTGATCCGCTCGCTGACCTACGCCCAGATCCAGACCTACGAGCTGGGCCGCATCAAGCCGGGCACGTCCTATGCCACGCAGTTCTCCACACAGGAGGCCGTCGATGGCACACGCATGCCGACGCTGGCATCGCTGTTTGATCGCGTCAAGACCTTGGGCAGCAAGGTGCGGTTCAACATCGAAACCAAGGTTGATCCGACGCAGCCGAACGATACCGTCAGTCCCGAGGTGATGACCCAGATTCTGGTCAGGGTGGTGCGTGATGCTGGCATGTCCAGCCGCGTGACGATCCAGAGCTTTGACTGGCGCACGTTGAAGATCGCGCAAGCCATCGCGCCCGAGATGCCGACTGCCTACCTGAGCTTCCAGAACGCCGGCAACGACACCATCACCAGCGGTGTCTGGACGGGCGGCTACAAGGTCACCGACTATCCGGATATTCCCGCCATGGTCAAGGCAGCCGGTGGCGCCATTTGGTCGCCCAACGGCGGGGCTGTGACGGAAGACCTCGTGAAAAAGGCGCACGCCATCGGCCTGCAGGTATTACCCTGGACCATCAACAACCCGCCCGAGATGGACAAGTTGATCGGATGGGGCGTGGACGGCATCATCAGCGACTATCCGGACCGCCTGCGCGCGGTGATGGCAGCTCGCGCAATGCCTTTGCCGGATCCGCTTCCTGGCCGGTAAGTAAGCGCGCTGACTCGGTTCGTGCGCGCGCTCCACAAACTGTCCACGCTGTACACGACCAAGGCGATCCAGATCAGGTAGAAGCCAACGGCGCGAGTTGGCTCGAACACCTCGCCATAAAGCCACACACCCACGAACATCTGCAGGCTGGGTGAGATGTATTGCAGGATTCCCAGCGTTGCCATCGGTAGGCGGCGTGCACCGGCGGCAAACAACAACAAGGGAATGGCGGTCAATGGCCCGGCCAGCAAGAGCCAGCTCATGGTTCGGGCATCCGCTTGCACCAGCGCGCCTTGCCCGTGCGAAGCCCACCACGCCAGCATGCCTACAGCAAACGGCGAGAGTAGCAGGGTTTCCAGCGTCAGTCCCTCCAGCGCGCCGAGCGGCGCCAATTTGCGCAGCAACCCATAAATGCCAAAGGTAGCTGCCAGCACCAAAGCGATCCAGGGCAGCCGCCCGGCCTGCAGCGTGAGCCACAGCACGCCTGCCGCTGCAAGCGCAACAGCGAACCATTGGCCAACTCGGGGTCGTTCGTGCAGGAAGATGAAGCCGAAAGCTACGTTGACCAAGGGCAGGATGAAGTAGCCCAAACTGGCATCGATGACATGCGCGTTCTGTATGGCCCACACATAGACCGACCAATTGGCTGACAGAAGCAGGGCCGACAGGCCAAAGCTCAGCAATACCCGTGGCTGGCGGGACACACCGCGCAGCCAGGCCCAGTGTTTGAGCACCAGAAGCACACACAGCAAAAAGAGCAAGGCCCACACCATGCGGTGCGCTACGACCTCGAATGCACTGACGTGTGACAGTTGTTTGAAGAAGATCGGCAGCAAGCCCCATGCAATGTAGGCCAGCACGGCGTAGAGCACACCGGAGTTCATGACCTGAACCTGATCAGATTGGCTGACAGCGCGGTGCCGCAGACGATGATGGCAGCACACAGCAGCATCCACAGCGAAATCGTTTCCTGCAGCAAGACTGTGCCATAAATCAGCGCAAACACTGGAACGACGAAGGTGACCGTGAGCGCTCGCGCCGGGCCGACGTTTTCAATCAGCCAGAAGAACAGGATGTAAGCGACGCCTGTGCACAGCACACCCAGCACGAGCAGGGCCAGCCAGGCGCTGCTGCCCGGCATGTGCTGCGGCCAAAACCACCAGGTGGGCAAGGCCAATCCGAGTGCGGCACCGAGCTGACTGCCGGTGGCGGTGACGAGTGACGGCAAACCGCCCAGGTGGCGTTTGGTAAAACTGGCCGAGGTGCCATAGCTCAGGCAGGCCAGCAGGCAAGCCATGATGGCCCAGGCGCTCGACAGGCCGTTGGCGTCGGGTTTGAAACTGGCTTTGTCCCATGTCAGCAGCGCGACCCCGGTAAAGCCGAGCAGCAGACCGACGATGCGCAGGCCGTGCGGCCTGTCCTTCAGCCAGAACCACGCCACCAGCGCGCCAAACAGGGGGACGGTGGCGTTCAGAATCGCCGATAGTCCTGTGCTGATGGACAGCAGGGCAAAGGAAAAGCAGGCGAAGGGCAGGGCAGAGTTGAACAAGCCCATAAAAAAGACCTTTTTCCAGTGCGTGGCCAGTTGTGGCCCCAGACCGCGCCACAGCAACGAGGGCAGCAGGAAAAGTGCGGCGATCGCGACGCGCACGCCTGCAGTGGGCAAGGCGCCAAATTCCTGGCCAGCCAGGCGCATGAACAGGAAGGACGACCCCCAGAGCGCCGCCAGCAATACGAATTTAACTAGCCAGGGCTTCGTGGAATGGACCGGGTTCAAAGCACGCCTTCGAGTTGCAGCAGGGCGGTCTTGCGATCAAGCCCGCCTGCGTATCCAGTCAGGGAACCCTGGCTGCCGATCACGCGGTGGCACGGCACCACGATGCTGAAGGGATTGCGTCCCACGGCGCCACCGAGGGCGCGCACGGCGCTGGGTCTTCCGATGGCAGTGCTGAGAGCGCCGTAGCTGGTGCTGCTGCCATAGGGAATGGCCAGCAGGGCGCGCCAGACGGCTTGTTGAAATGCGGTGCCGCACTCCATATCGAGTGGCAAATCGAACGAGTGGCGCTGGCCCGCGAAGTACTCGTCGATTTCAGTCTTGACGCGTTGCAGGAGCGGATGCTCGTCGTCACGCGCCCAGCGCGATGTGTCGGGCTGATGGCGCTGGCCGGCAAACCAGATACCCACCAGTTGCTTCTTGCTGGCGGCCAGAATGATCGGCCCCAGGGCGCTGTCGTGACGGGTTTGAACGGTCGATGCAGCGAATTTCATGTTGCCAACTCCTTCCAGGCTCGAATCACGGCGTAACTGCGCCACGGTTGCCAGGCTCTTGATTTCAGTTCTGCCTCTTTGGCAGGATGCTTGCTGCCTTGCAGACCCAAAGCTCGATGCAAGGCGACATCGCCGGCGGGAAAGGCGTCGGGCCAGCGCAGGGCGCGCATCGCAACGTACTGTGCGGTCCAGTCGCCGATGCCGGGGAGTGCTTTGAGCGCAGTCATGGTGGCTTCAACATCGGCGCCAGCGTGCAATGCCAGGCCTTGTGTCAGCACGGCGCCTGCCAGTGCCTGGATCGCCGTCTGACGCGGCTTGACGATGCCCAAGCGCCCCAGTGCATCAGGGCTGGCATGGGCCAGCGCGGCTGCTCGCGGGAAGAGCCGGTTCAAACCGGTGACGGGTGTTTCGATCGGCTCGCCAAAAGCTTGCACCAGGCGAGCCGTCAAGGTGCGTGCGGCGGCCACGGTAATCTGCTGACCCAGCACCGCGCGTATGGCCAATTCGAAACCGTCCAGACTACCGGGCACGCGCAAACCGTCGCCTTTCGGAAAGCTCTCGTGCAATACGGTGTTGATAGCCAGCGGATCAGCGTCCAGGTCAAGCAGCGCTCGCGCGCGAGCAAGCATCACCGGCAGCACTGGCCGCAATGAATCGCTCAGGCGCAGTTCAAGGCGGTGGCCGACCGCATCAAAGCGTGCGACCAGCCAGCCGCAGTAATGATGCTGGCCGATGTCAAGGCTGACCGTCTTGCTGACGCTCATGTGCGTTGGCAGGAGTGTGACATGCTCAATGCCGGCCACGCAGCGGCTGGCAAAGAATTGCAGCATCGCCCCGACGTCATAAGGGGGCCGGTAGGCGAGTTTGAGGACGATGCCCGGTTCGGTCCGGCCCGAGTCAACTGCACCGCGACTGCGGCGCAGTTGACTCGGGCTCAAGGCGTAATGTTGGGCAAACACTGCGTTGAAGCGACGCACGCTGGCAAATCCGCTCAAGCGCGCTACCTCGCTGACGGGCAGCGTCGTGTCGGTAAGGAATTGCTTGGCCGATAGCAGGCGCCGGGTTTGCAGGTATTGCAGCGGCGACACACCAAAGTGTGCTTCGAAGATGCGTCGCAGGTGCCGGTCACTGACGCCCAGGCGTTGCGCCAGTTGTTGCATGCTGGGCGTTGTGCCGCTGGAGCCTTCGTGACTGTCGATCAAGTTGGCCGCCTGACTGGCAAGAATGCTGGAGGCATCCTGCACCGACCAGACTGAAACGCCCGCCCCGCGGTTCAGCGCCTGACCGCGTGGCGCGAGTTCAGGCCGGCAGCGCAGGCAAGGTCGAAAGCCAGCGCCTTCCGCCTGCGCTGCTTGGGAAAAGAAGCGGCAATTTTCGCGCTTGGGCGTGCGCACACGGCAGACCGGTCGGCAATAGATTCCTGTAGATGTCACGCCGGTAAAGAAGAGACCGTCAAAGCGCGAATCCCTGGCTTTGAGGGCAAGATAGCGCTGCTCATTCATCGATTCGTTTTCAGGGCCTGTCATGCGTTCGATGATACGCGGGCAACTTGCTGTCGCACAGTACTTTCCAGCCGTTTTCGGACATGCCCATGAACCGGGCGGCGACCTACAATTCGGTGGACGGCAGCCATGCCCGAATTTTCAGGAACTTCATCATGCAGTTATCAGCTTCCATCTTCAAGGCCTACGACATCCGCGGCATTGTGCCGAGCACCATCAACGAAGCGGTGGCCGAGGCCTTAGGGCGCGCCTTTGGCACGGTGGCGCGTGTCGAGGGTGAAACCAGGGTGGCTGTTGGCCGCGACGGCCGGCTTAGTGGCGCCATGTTGAGCGCGGCCTTGATGCGCGGTCTGGTGGCCGCAGGTATCGAAGTGATTGACATTGGCATGGCAACGACGCCGATGCTCTACTTTGCTGCCAGTACCGAGTGCCGCAGTGGTATCCAGGTGACTGGCAGCCACAACCCGAAGGACTACAACGGGTTCAAGATGGTGCTGGCCGGACGCGCCATTTACGGTGAAGAGATTCAGGCGCTGCGGCGCATGATGGAAGGCGAGTCGTGGTCGTTGCGCGCGGGCGGCGTCGTGCTACAGGTCAAGGTGCAGGACGCCTACCGGGCGCGCATCGTCGGCGACATCAAACTGGCGCGGCCCATGAAGATCGTGGTCGACTGCGGCAACGGTATTGCCGGTGCATCCGCGCCCGGCATCCTGCGTGCCATTGGCTGTGACGTGACCGAGTTGTACAGCGAGGTTGATGGCAACTTTCCAAATCACCATCCGGACCCAAGCAAGCCCGAGAATTTGCGCGATCTGATTGCTGCGCTTGCAGCAAGTGATGCGGAAATCGGTCTCGCTTTCGATGGCGATGGTGACCGACTTGGCATCGTTACCAGCGCCGGCAACAACATCTACCCGGACCGGCAACTGATGCTGTTCGCCCGCGACGTTTTGAGCCGGGTGCCAGGCGGCACCATCCTGTTTGACGTCAAGTGTTCGCAGCGCCTGGCACCGGCGATCGAAGCCGCTGGTGGCAAGCCTTTGATGTTCAAGACCGGCCATTCGCTTATCAAAGCCAAGATGAAGGAAGTCAATTCTCCGCTTGGCGGCGAGATGAGTGGTCACATCTTTTTCAAGGAACGCTGGTACGGCTTTGACGACGGAACGTATGCAGGCTGCCGTCTGCTTGAAATTCTGAGCCGCTCACCCGACGGCAATGCCGTGCTGGACGCGCTGCCGACGAGTTTTTCAACGCCCGAACTGAACGTCAAATGTGCGGAGGGTGAGCCGCACACTTTGGTAGATCAATTGCTGGCAGCGGCCAACTTCGCGGCGCCTGCCGTGGTGAATCCGATCGATGGTCTGCGCGTTGATTGGCCGGACGGCTTTGGACTGATTCGTGCCTCGAACACCACACCGGTGCTGGTGCTGCGCTTTGAAGGACAAACCGAAGCGGCACTCCAGCGGATCGAGAGTGACATGCTCGCTTTGCTGCGCTCGGTCAAGCCCGGCGCCAAGCTGGACGAGGCAGCGCATTGAAAATTCTTTTCGTCAAGCTGTCCTCGCTTGGCGATGTGGTGCATGCCATGGCGGCGTTGCAGGATATTCGGCGCGCCTTGCCGCAGGCACAGATCGACTGGGTGGTTGAGCGCGGCTTTGGCGCGCTGGTGCGGCGCTGCGACGGCGTTCATCGCGTCATTGAGTGCGAACTGCGGCGCTGGCGCAAGAATCCGTTTTCCGGCCAGACAAGACGGGCGTGGCGCAGCTTCAAAGTGGAATTGCAGCGCGAGTCCTATGACGTTGTGATCGACCTTCAGGGCTTGACCAAGTCCGCCCTGATTTCCTGGCTGGCGCGGCTCACGCCACCGGGCCGGCGCTACGGTCTGGCAGCGCAGAGCGAGGGATCGAGCTTTGAAGCGCCGGCGCGCTGGGTCGCCGATATTGCCATTGAGTTGCCAACGCACATTCATGCGGTGGAGCGCTCGCGCCAGTTGTGTGCAAAGGCCTTAGGCTATGAAGTGACGCAACAGGCTGTGTTCGGATTGAAGACGCACGCGCCAGTCAAGTCAGGCGCCCGACCGCGGGTGGCCCTGATCCACGGAACATCGCGCGCCGACAAGCAGTGGCCTGTAGTCTCCTGGCAGGCGCTCGGTCAAAAGTTGATTGAGCAGGGGTACCGCCTTGCTTTGCCCTGTGGCAGCGACGCTGAAGAGCAGACTGCGCAACAAATTGCGGACAAGCTGCCTCAGGCCGAGGTCTGGAGTCACCTTCAACTCGACGCCCTGGCTGATGGGCTGGCGGCTTGCGCCGGTGTTGTCGGGGTTGACAGCGGCCTTAGCCACATCGCCGTGGCGCTGAACTTGCGTCATGTCCAGATCTACAACTTTGACACTGCCTGGCGCACCGGACCGACAAGCACTTTTTGTCAGCGCAGTGTATTTGCCAGACCAACGCCATCCGTCGACGCGGTTTGGCAGGCCTGGCAGATGACTGGTGATGATCGCGCCCAACCATGATGCGAAGTCTCTACAGCTTGTTCATGTGGCTGGCTCAGCCGCTGCTGCGTCGCAAGCTGGCCCGCCGGGGCGGGCAGGAGCCGGGTTACCTGGAAGCGATTGAAGAGCGTTTCGGGCGGTACGACCAGGACGCGCCTGCGGTCGATGGCAACACGGTCTGGCTCCATGCGGTCTCGCTGGGCGAGACACGCGCTGCCGTGCAGTTGGTGGCGGCACTGCGCATTCACTGGCCCGGCATGCGTTTGTTGCTGACGCATGGTACGGCCACCGGTCGTGCTGAGGGCAGAAAACTGCTGCAACCGGGCGACCTGCAGTGCTGGCAGCCCTGGGATACGAGCGGCGCCACAGCCCGCTCATCGATCATTTCAGACCGCGCATCGGCATCTTGATGGAGACCGAAATCTGGCCGAATCTGGCGGCCGCATGCGCGCAGGGCGGCGTTCCTCTGGTGCTGGCAAATGCCCGTCTGAGCGAGAAGTCTCTGCGTTGGTCGCAGCGTCTGGCATGGCTGGCACGACCCGTCTATCGCGGTTTGAAGGCGGTCTGGGCGCAGACACAGGATGACGCAACACGCCTGGCCGCCATGGGAGCAGAGGTGCAGGGTGTCATGGGCAACCTCAAGTTCGATGCCACGCCGGACGCCGCTCAGTTGGCTCTGGGCCGGGCCTGGCACGCGCTGACTGGACGTCCCGTCGTCATGTTTGCCAGTTCCAGGGATGGCGAAGAAGCGGCCTTGCTGCAAGCGCTTGCCGCGCCCGATCTGGCACAGGCTGCAAGAGCGGTTCAATGGCTTCTGGTGCCACGCCATCCGCAGCGCTTTGACGAGGTTGCGACGCTGATAACGGGGCACGGATTTGCCGTTTCCCGACGCAGTGACTGGGCCGATGGGCCGCCGCCGATCATCGCGGATGCGCCGACACTCTGGCTCGGTGACACGCTGGGTGAAATGGCGCTTTACTACGCGCTGGCCGATGTTGCGCTGTTGGGCGGCAGTTTTGAGCCGCTGGGTGGACAGAACCTGATTGAGGCGGCAGCCTGCGCCTGTCCGGTGGTCATGGGGCCGCACACTTTCAATTTCGCCGAAGCAGCCGAGCTTGCCAGTGCAGCTGGTGCTGCCTGGTGCGTAGGCAACGTGAAGGAAGCAGTGTTGGTGGCTAGCGCGTTGGCTCAGGACGGGCATCGATTGACCGGCGCGCGCCTGGCTTGTGACGATTTCGCCCGGGCGCATCAGGGGGCAAGCGAGCGTCTGGCAAGCGCCATTGCCCGATTGCTGCAGGTTTGACGTTTTTACTTGGGCAACAGGAGGGAGTTGACGCTTTGCAGGTCGTCGACCTTGAGCGTGCCATTGGCTTGGCGCAACTTCAGACCACCGAGCAGCACGTCGTAGCGCGCTTTGGCCAGTTTGGCCTTGGTATCGAACAACTGGCTCTGCGAGTTCAGCACATCAATATTGATGCGCACGCCGACCTGGTAACCCAGCTTGTTGGCGTCCAGTGCGCTCTGGCTGGAGGCCTCGGCAGCTTCCAGCGCAAGCACCTGACCCAGGCCTGAGAGCACACCGAAGAAGGCAGTGCGGGTACCCTGTGCGACGGCTCGCTTGGCGCCCTCCAGATCATTGCGTGCTTTCTCTTCCAGCGCGATGGTTTCCCTGATCCGGTTCTGGGTTGCGAACCCGGCAAACAGAGGAAGGTTGAACGACAGGCCGATGGTGCCGGCGTTGACGTGCGTGCCGATGCCAGCCGTGCTGCTGCCTTCCATGTTGTTGATGGCGTTGTAGTTGACGTTGAGGTCCAGCGTCGGCTTGTGGCCGGCCTTGGCCTTTTGCGTTTCGAGCAGCGCCACGTCGAGCGCGATCTGGCTTTGCCCGATCGCCGGGTGTGCCGCTTCGGACTGCTGGACCCAGACGTTGACGTCAGCTGGTTGCAGCGCCGGCAGTTTCAGTGGAAGCGCCAGAGCCAGCGGCTGCGTGTTGTCCTTGCCCACCAGCTGATCGAGCGCGATTTTCTTCACGCGCAAGTCGTTCTCGGCCGCAATTTCCTGGGCAATCACCAGGTCGTAACGGGCCTGCGCTTCGCGCGTGTCGGTGATGGTGGATGTGCCAACCTCAAAGTTGCGTTTGGCCGATGCCAACTGTTCGGCCACCGCAGTCTTTTGGGCTTTCACAAAGGCCAGGTTGTCTTGCGCGGCCAGCACATCGAAGTAGCCTTGCCCGACACGGATGATCAGGTCCTGATCGGCACTGATCATTTGTGATTGGGCCAGATCGACCTGTTTGATGCCCTGCTGGTAGGACGCCCAATTGGCCGGGCGATACAGCGGTTGCGACGCACTCAAGGTCGCGGTTTCTGTGCCATAGGACCGGTTGGACCCGACGTCGGGCGTGATGTCCTGATTGGAACGCGAGACGCCGAGCGCCAGGTTGGCCACCGGAAGAATCGCTGATTTGGCCTGATCGGCCTTGGCCAGCGTTGCATCGTACTGTGATTTGGACGATTGATAGGACGCATCGAAGCTGCGCGCCGACTGGTACAACTCGATCAGGCTTTGTGCCTGCGCCGGCAGTGCCATAGCGCCAACGGTGAAAAACAGGGGTAGCAGACGAAACGTTTTCATGAGGTCCTTGGCGTGGATCAGAAACGGAAAGGGGAGGGCACTGGAAAGTTCAGCAAGGTCGGGGCAGAACTGTCCCAGGGCTGACTGGTCGAAAACTCGGCCTCGCCGGTGCGGCTGATGATGGTGGCGCGCATCACCGGATCCTGCCCAACGATGGCGAGCAGACGACCGCCGACCTTGAGTTGAGAGAGCAGGTTTTGTGGCACTTCAGCAACGCAGCCACCGAGTACGATGACATCAAACGGGCCTTCTGCTGCTGCGCCACCAGTGCCATCAGCCTGACGGACCTCAGCGTTGTGGACACCAGCCTTCTGCAGGTTTGCGCGCGCCATGGCTGCCAGCTCCGGCTCGATTTCAAATGCGATGACACGTTGCGCCTGATGCGCCAGCAATGCAGTCAAGTAACCTGAACCTGCGCCAATTTCCAGCACCTTTTCGTGCTTCTTTACCACTGCGTCCTGCAGCAGTCGCGCCTCCAGCCGGGGCGCCAGCATGCGCTGTCCGTGACCCAGAGGAATTTCCATATCCACGAAGGCAAGCGCCTTGTGCGCCAGCGGGACAAAGTCTTCGCGCTTGACCACGGAAAGCAGGTGCAGCACCTGGTCGCTCAGAACGTTCCATGGACGAATTTGCTGTTCGATCATGTTGAAGCGGGCTTGTTCAAAATTCATTTCTTTACTCCGGGGTCGGTTGGCACATTTCGCAAAATTTTACCCGCTGACGGCTTCAGTCGGGCCCCAGCGGCGGCGCAGCCATTGCGCCAGATCATCCAGATAGCAGTAGACGACGGGCACCACAACCAAAGTCAGCAGCGATGAGGTGATCACGCCGCCGATGACTGCCTGACCCATCGGGGCACGTTGTTCAGAGCCCTCACTCAATGCAAACGCCAGCGGCAGCATGCCAAAAATCATGGCCAGCGTGGTCATCAGAATGGGACGAAGCCGTACTTTGGCAGCCATCAGCAAGGCGGCGCTGCGCTCCATGCCGTCTTCACGGGCGCGAATGGCAAAGTCCACCAGCAAAATTGCATTCTTGGTGACCAGACCCATCAGCATCACGACACCGATGATGGAGAACATCGACAGTGTCGATCCGAACATCAGGAGTGCCAGTACGACACCGATCAGGGTCAAGGGCAGCGCCGTCATCAGTGCCAGCGGCTGGAAGAAGCTCTTGAACTGGCTGGCCAGGATCATGTAGATGAAAACGATGGCCAGCATCAGGGCGGAGATCGCATAGTCGAAGGACTCGGCCATGTTCTTGGTCGAGCCGCCCATCTGGTAGCGGTAACCCGGCGGGAAGGAGATTCCGGTCAGCGCCGCCTTGATGTCATCGGATACTTCACCGACCGAGCGCTGATAGACATTGGTGTTGATGGCGACCTCGCGCGTCATGTCACGGCGGTTGATCTGATTGGGGCCGGTGGATTCCAGTACTGTGGCGATCTGGTTCAGGCGCACGATGCGCGCGCTGCCATCGGCGTTCGCACCGAGCGTGAACGGCAGGTGTTGCAGGTCATCGGGGCTGTTGCGGGCATCAGGTGCCAGGCGCACATTCACGTCGTAAGTCTGATCATCCGGTGCGCGCCAGTTGCCCACTGTCTGACCCGCAATGAGGGTGCGCAGCGCACTGGCAATTTGCCCTATGCCCAGGCCCAGGTCGGAGGCGGCATCGCGTCGCACGGCGACGGACAGGGTTGGCTTGTCCGGCTTGACACTGGAGTCGAGGTCAACCAGGCCGGGTATCGGGCGGATCTTGTCCATCACCAGTTTCGCCAGGCGCTCAAGCTCTGCCAGGTCCTGACCCTGCAGCGAGAACTCGATCTGCTTTTGCCCACCCACCGGGTCCATCAGGCCGACGTGCGTGACTGTGATGCCGCTCACCTGTTTTAGGCGTTGGCGCAGCGCAGACGACAGTTCATCGACGCTGCGCTGGCGCTCTTTGCGATCCACCAGCCGGATATAGAAGCCGGCATAACTCTTGCCCGCAGCGCTGCCGGTATTGATGGTCGCCAGCGAGTAACGGACTTCGGGGTAGCTGCGCAGAATGCCTTCAACCTGCTTGACTTTGCCTTCGGTCACTTCGATCGAAGACCCCATCGGTGTGTAGAAATTGAGCCAGGTTTCGGAAAAATCAGCAGACGGAACAAATTCGGTGCCAAGCAGCGGCACCATGAAAATGCTGGTGATGAAAATGAGCAAGGCCGCGAACAGGGTCTTGAGCTTGTGCACCAGCGCCCAGCGCAGGATGGCCTGGTAGAGGTCGATCAGTACATCGGTCGCATGGTCGAACCAGCCGGTAACGCGGCCAATTGTCTTGTCGTAAAGCGTGACCGGCGCTCCCTGGCGGCCATGCGCTTCGATGCTCGGGTCATGCCAGATGGACGAGAGCATCGGGTCGAGTGTGAAGCTGACAAACATGGAAATCAGCACGGCGGCCACGATGGTCAGTCCGAACTCGTGGAAAAACTTGCCAATGATGCCGCCCATGAAACCGATGGGCATGAAGACTGCCACGATCGACAGCGTTGTGGCCAGCACCGCCAGGCCGATTTCCTGCGTGCCGTCGAGCGAAGCCTGGTACGGCCTCTTGCCCATCTGCACATGGCGCACGATGTTTTCACGTACCACGATGGCGTCATCAATCAGCAGACCGACACACAGGCTCAGCGCCATCAGCGTGATCATGTTGATGGTGAAACCAAACAGGTTCATGAACAGAAAGGTTCCGATCAGCGCGATCGGTAGCGTCAGACCCGTGATGACGGTGGAGCGCCAGGAGTTCAGAAACAGGAATACGATGAGAATGGTGAGCAGGGCGCCTTCGAACAGGGTCTCGCGCACGTTTTCCACGGCCACCCTGATCTGGCGAGATCCGTCGTAAATCGGCTCCAGGCGCACGCCGGGCGGCAGTTCGGCCTTCATCGTTGCGACAGTCTTCTGCAACCCGTCAATCACGTCGATCGTGTTCTCGTCCTGCGCCTTTTGCACGCTCAGGAGCAGCGTGCGCTGTCCGTTGTAGAGCGCCAGGCTGTCTGTTTCCTGGGCGCCATCGACGACACTGGCAATCTGGCCGATGCGTATAGGCGCGCCAGCCTTGCGCGCGACGATGATTCTGGCGAAATCTTCCGGACGCTGCATGCGCGCTTCGATCTTCACCACACGCTCCTGTTCCAGTGAGCGGATGGCGCCCATGGGCAGATCCTGATTTTCATAGCTCACTGCCGCCACTACCTGATCCGGCGTGACGCCAAAAGCCTCCATGGCCTGCGGTTTAAGGTAGATATTGATTTCGCGCTTGGTTCCTCCGACAACCGTCACGGATCCGACACCGCGCACATTTTCCAGGCGCTTGCTGAGAGTCTGGTCGGCCCAATTGGTCAGCTCAACCGCGGACAGGGTCTTGACGGCAGAGCCCGTTTTGGCGGGCTCTGAGAGGACAGCTAACGACCAGACAGCCTTGCTGGCCGGGTCAAAACGCAACACACGGGGCTCCTTCACTTCCGTGCGCAGGGTAGGGCGCACGATGGCAACTTTCTCACGTACATCATCAGCTGCCTTGCGCCCGTTGATGTGCAGCTGGAATTCAATAATTACAACCGACATGCCTTCGTAGCTGCGCGAGGTCAGCGCATTGATGCCGGCAATCGAGTTGACGCCTTCTTCGATCTTCTTGGTGATTTCGCTTTCGACAATTTCGGGTGACGCGCCGGGATATTCGGTCGTTACAACCACCACCGGGAAGTCAACATTGGGGAACTGGTCCACCTGCAGGCGCTGGTAGGAAAACAGACCCAGCACCACGATGGCGAGCATGATCATGGTGGCAAAGACCGGGTTTTTCAGGCTGATGCGGGTGAACCACATGGCGTACTTGCCGCTCGCCGCTGGCGTGAACCTGACGGCGGTGCCATCGCGCAGCGGGCCG
>CAIYGK010000013.1 GCA_903925725.1 uncultured beta proteobacterium
GAATCACTTTAAATTGCTCTTGGTGAAACAAGAACAATTTTTTATGCGGCGATTAATTTCCACGATTCGGAAGTTGCTAACCTGAATGGTCACAAAACAGGCACAGATAAAAATAACTAGATTGATTTAATGGCAGTCTAGTAACTGGAAAAGGCATTGAGTGGCAGGCACCTGTACCGGGCAGTGGGCATCGAGGGTGCTTCGAGCCATTCAGGTCGCAGGTCATTCATTACGAATCTTGCCAGCAAAGGCGTCGGTGTTCGTGTGTTGATGTCCTTGGCCTGGCACCGGAACATATCGACCACACAGGCGTATATCGACGTCAAAGACAACCAGAAGCGTGCAGCGGTGGAGTTGCAGAGCTGGCTTGAAGGGTTGTAAGCTCCGTAAGAGGACGGGGGCAACCGCCATTTTGCCTTAGCGCCCTTCTTCAAACCGCTGTCAGGGTTGACCAAGTCCCCTTATCTGCTATGCTTCGCGCATGGCCAAGACTAAACACAAAACAGCTCCACCAACACCTGATGAGATTGAACGCTTTGTAGCAGTTACAGAGAAGGCTATTCGTAGATATTCTGGTGACCTGGGCGAACTCGAGTCAGCTATCGGGATGTTCGCGATTGGTCGTCATCTTGGTTGGAAAGTGTTGTATATCCTCCACAGCAAAAAGACGATCCGCAAGTACGAGGAAATTCTAGATATCGCGGTCCGTAAAGAATTTAAAGAGGTCGGTCCAGACGCAACACGATCTAACGGCTACCGTCTGCTGGAGACTGTTTCGAATTTCTGGAAGGCAATTTCCGGCGGTCAGCCAATACCAGATCGTCGTTTAGTGGACTAAAGGCACTTAAAATGCCTTGACGGCATTTCATATGCCCTCTACAGTGGGGGCATATGAATGCCCCTTTATCAACTTTTCCGTTTCCGATCTCACGAAAGGCTGGTACAGCCGAACCGCTGTTCGTCCCGTCATTCCGTCCAGATCCCGTGCAGCCACGTCTGTTCGACGCGCCTGCTGACGCGTTCGAGCATGCGCAGCGTGCCGATCGCGCCGAAGGCGCGGGGCTTGTCCCATATAAAACAAAAAAGAATTCATCAAAAATTCAGAGTGAAAACGGGTCGGATTGTATTGTTATCGAATTGAATTCGCGTGCTTGCGCAGAGCGTCGGATTGCTGACTTAAAACGTGCGGTGTGGGCATCTGGACATTTGCATCAGTTGGTGGAAAACGGCTTCCGTCCTGCTGTGCCCTGGTTTGTCACATTGACGTATGCGAATGCTGACAATTGGAAACCAAATCAGCTTACGGCGGCTGCTCGTGCTTTCCGTGATTGGTGCAAGTCTCGGGGCATCGCTTGCCGTTACACCTGGGTTGCTGAAATACAGCCTCAACGTCTCATGAAAACCGGTGAAGCGGCTGTGCACTATCACCTGCTCGCATGGTTGCCGGTCGGCGTTCGGATGCCGTTCTGGGATCGTCGCACCGTCACAAAGCGCGGCTTTAAGCGTGCGCCTTTTTGGGTGCATGGCATGACACAGCGGGCGCCTGCTAAATCCGGTGTCGGGTACTTGATGAAGTACCTCTCGAAGCTCGGCGAATTTACTATTTTTCCAAAGGGTTTGCGGCTTTACGGGATTGGGGGACTTAATGCGACCGGTCGGAGTGTGCGTGCTTGGTACAACTTGCCTGAATGGGTCAAGCGTTCCTATGGGGTGGGTGAGGTCACGCGCTCGGCGGGTCGTCTTGTGGTGCGTGTTTCCGGCGAATTGCTGGAACCGGCCTTCTCCGTGCTCAAAGTGCCGGGTGCGCTTGTCTTACGTGCCTTGCGTGAGCTTCCAAAGAAATTTCACGATGGAGCTTATAGCAGCTATCCGCGACAAGTGGTGGGTCCATGACTGGCCGCACTCTCGATGCGCGTGAAGCGGCCCAGCTTCTGCATGTTCATCCGCAAACCTTGATGGCTCGTGCTCGTGCTGGCGTCATACCGGGTTGCCGGATTGGCAAAGCGTGGGTTTTTGTTGAATCGTTGTTGATGGAGTATCTGGTAGCACAATCGCTCTTGCGTGTGTCTGTAGCCGGTACTCAGGAGAAAACTGAATGTCGCTCTACAGCAGAAAAGACTCGCCTTATTGGTGGGTCAAACTTCCGCCAATCCATGGCGAATCTGGCCCTTTACAGGTCAGTACTGGGACTGCCGAAAAACGAAAAGCTACAGAGTTCCATGACCGGCTGAAAACTCAGCGGTGGGAACAAGAAAAAATCGGCCTAAAGCCTCGTCGGGCCTGGGCAGATGCTGTCGTGAAGTTTCTCGATGAAACTTCCCATAAGCGCTCACAGTCCAAAGACATCGGGATTTTGCGTTGGCTTGACCCTTTCCTGGGTGACAAATCCATCGATGAAATAGATCGTGCCATGGTGGATCGCATCAAATTGGCGCGGACAGCGGTCGGCACTCGCAGCACGGCGAACCGCTACCTTGCCGTAATTCGCTCGATTTTGCGCAAAGCCCGTGACGAATGGGAGTGGATCGAACACATCCCAAAGGTTTCACTTTTCAAAGAACCGGAAGGTCGCACTCGCGCATTGACTTACGAGGAGTTTGCTCGATTGCATGCTGAACTGCCGCCTCATTTGGCCGACATGGCACTCTTCACGGTCGCCACGGGGCTACGGCAGGCAAACGTTGCGAAGCTTGAATGGCTCGAAGTGGACATGGAACATCATCACGCGTGGATTCCGGCGCACAAGTACAAAAATGGAAGTCCTCATGCAGTCCCACTCAATGAGATTGCATTAGCGGTGCTCCAGAAACAGATCGGCAAGCATCCGACATACGTCTTTACTTTCCGTGACAAGCCGGTAGCCAATGTGTCAACAAAAGCTTGGTGGGCGGCCTTGGAACGCTCTGGAATCGAAAATTTCCGCTGGCATGACCTGCGGCATACGTTTGCTACGTGGCACCGTCAGGCAGGCACGCCGACGCATGAATTGCAGCGCCTGGGTGGCTGGAAGACCCTCGCCATGGTGGAGAGGTATGCACACATCGCGCCAGAGGGCTTGCAAATAGCCGCCAGTCGGCTGGATAATCTACTTCGGAGCTACGTTTTGGCTACGCCAAAAAGAAAGAAGGACTGACCATTACAGTCAGCCCCTCTCAAATTTTGGTAGGCCGTGTAGGACTTGAACCTACGACCAAAGGATTATGAGAAAAGACGTTATGAAAATATATTTATAAAACAACGACTTATAGCGCAAAAATCAAGGTGTGCAGCAAACTGTGTAAGCAGCCCGTTCAAAAACCCAAAATTTACGCGGTTCTCAAAATCACTTCAGCCGCCGCCTTTAACAAGCAAGGCCACCGCTGCGACCAACGGATTCATTGTAGGACAAAGATCGTGGAAGAAATTGCCCATTTAACTGCACGACAACGTGACCGTTCCGTTCGCGTCGTCCTCTCTCTCCATCAAACTGATCACTCGTGGTACGGCTTGATGGTTGTACCGACATTTGACCGATGCAACTGCGCCAGCTTTTCACGCGACTGCCGCATCTTCAATTGTTCAGCGTTCGTGTCGGCTTGAACTTTCAACTGCTTCGCTCTGTCCTTCGCCGACTTCGCATTTGCCTTCATCCGTTTGACACGCTGTTCGGCAGCGTTGCCCTGTTTGATCTCTTCAAGCGTCATATTAGCCCCCGTATATACATACTGTATTTATCGGGGGTTCGGGGGCTTTACGTGCTGGCAGGCATTTTGACTGGCTTACTAAGGACATTGCCGAACCCATACATGGCATCAAGCAGCAACTTGGCGCCGTTCGGGTTGCGTGCATAAACGAGAGTTTGAACAACTTCTGTCGTGCCGCACGGCAGCAGCACGCGAATGTTTGCCAAGTACAGATTCATCGCACCAGCACAGGCACGCCAATGACATTGCCGCGACCGTATTGAGCTTCAAGCAGGCACTTGGCTGCGATGGTGTTCTGTGCCTGCACTTGCGCCCAAACCATCATGGTGCCAATGCCGCCGGATTTGGCAACACGAACATTTGCCTTGTATGTGTTCATGGTGCCACCTCTCACTTTTTCTTCTTGGCAAAACCAGCACGAAGCGCACCACAGGCTTGCTCAATCTGTGCATCAAGTTCACCAGCACGCACAGCTTCATTGATGACTTCAAGCGTTGCAATCAGATCATCCATGCCAGCAACTTCGATGGCATTCTTGCCCTTGACGACTTCAATCGTCTTTGCGCCGTAGCGAAGTGACAGCACAGTTTTGCCGGACGGTGCAGTAAACCACCACGGTTTCACACGCGTAGCAATCTCGACCTGCTTACGCTCGCCGGTCTCTTCATCGGTGACAAATTTCACCTTTTTTGCTGCATAAACGTCGCCTGCGTTAGCAGCTTTTGCATACGCAATCTGATCAGTCAGTTTCCCAGTCAGCTTGTTTCTACGCAAGACGGCCGGAGATTTCTGACCGACGACAACGCTCACGAGTTTAAGTTTAGCAAGTGCACTCATTTCATTTCCTTCAAGTAGTTAGTGGAAATGCAAGTATGTTTTCATTTTGACAATAGGTCGACCGGAATTTGCCATCTATGTGCATACATAGCAGATCGTGAGAAAAGAGCCACAGAACATCGTGGCAACCGATCTGATTTAGGTTGTCCATGCAGCAAAGTGACAATAAAGTTGCACCATCAACAATGGAGTTCACATGTCACTATTCAACTTTGGTTCAATCGTAGCAACACCGGGGGCTTTGCAATTTTGCGAAAAGCACAAGATCAACCCGCTGCTGCTACTTGGTCGTCACATTGCAGGTGACTTTGGTGATCTGAGTGCCGATGATGTCGCTGCCAATGTTCACGCAGTACAGCACGATCTGCGTGTGTTCAGTTCATACAAGCTTGCAGACGGCAAGGTTTGGGTGATTACAGAAGCTGATCGCAGCTCGACCTGCATACTGCTGCCGGACGAATATTGAATAACCGACAGGCAAAAAAAAGCACCCGAAGGTGCCGCCTGTGTATGTGTCGATACTACCTTAGCAAATGTGCAATCCACAAGTTGTGCTGAGCACATTGCTCTTGCCAGTTAGGCAAGCCATCCACATTTGCGCCGCCCGTGACATGATGACCGACAAACGATTTGTCTGCGTTGATTTCCACAATTGCAGGCCCGAAGGTGGGATCGCGATCTGGCACATGCTTGTATCCCCACATAAGCTGCACTTGCTCGTCCATGACAAAGATACGCATCGGCTTGTCATCGATCGTTTCTACACCATTTACCTCCAAGCTGCCGAATAGCCTGTTATTACCGTTCTGAACCCACACCGGCAGCGAAGGTGCACATTTGAAACAGAATATAAGCCGATCTGCGTCGGTCTTAAACATTGCTTCAAACAGTCTCTTTGCGACGGTATTAGCGTATTGACTTGCAGCTTGCTCGAGTTCCACAAGCGTTACACAGCTGCTCTCAAACATCAAACGATACAGACTGTCGACATTTTTCAAGCGTTTGCGACTCACTCGTTCCTCTGTAATGCATGAGTCAATGTGAAACATATAGCCACGATACATTTCCACCATTTCGTTGTCTGTCATAGCTGCCTCCAAGTTGTTTGCTTAAACTGCACAGTGCAGTTACCCGCTGCACTGTGCCTGCCACGCCTTACGCTTTAGCCTTGCGTGCCTTGTGCATTGCAACGTTTGCTGCAATTGCTGCTTTCAGTGCAGCGTCACACAGCCCTGCATTTACACGCTCAATCCCCACATCCAACGCTTCCACACATTCCTGCACGCTGTCACACTGCACTACGTTCCCCAGTCCTTCGTCATCTTCAAACACCTGCTCTAAGTATTTGTTTGAATATTTGATTCCCACGTAGTACAGTTGTGCAACCAGCTTGTACAGCAGCACCGGCTTTTGCTTTGCTTGCTCCCCGCTAAGCAAGTATTGCTTGTTTGCCAGCAGTTGTGCGACTGCTTTTGCACGTGCTTTGTCAACCGTGTCTCCCGTCTTTGCGCTACGCACCGGCATTTTGCTTACGCACTTGAACTTACGTGCAGTTGTTTGCGTAGCGTTTGTCAACTCTGTGTTTGCAGTATTTTGCATATTTCACTTTCAGTTTGTGTTTAACATACGCAAGCAACACGCATAATTACTTGCTGCTTGCATCGCATAAACACTTTGTTTGCTGCGATGGGTGTATTACGCCACGACTGATGAAAAAACGAGAGTGGCAAAGTGAGCTAATGCCACTTTGTTCCTAGGACCACAGTTGCCTAGGTGTAGTCAGGAAAACGCCCCCACACGGTGTTGCGGACCAGAGCGTCAAAGTCTCTACGGTGGCGTTTTATCAGGGATATTTCACTGCTGTCAGTGATGGAGTTATAGAACGTGCCAGCAGCAACCGCTTCGTGATCGTGCTTGAGCATCTTCCAGTTGAATGGGTTTTCTGGATCACGCATTGCACGCAGGACAAGTTCGGCGTTTGTAAAGGGCTTGCCCGATTTCTCCGTTGAACTGATGTCGTTGACATAAATTGCCTTCAGCAATCTGCCAATCGACGAGTTCATTAAGTCGCCCGTCAATGTGTACTTAGGACCGGGTAACGGTTGATTGGCCAGTCTTGCGGCATCGATTGTGCTTTCTTCTACTGCTCGCTTCCGAAACTTATAAGCAAAATCAATAAAACGCTTCAAGTTCTCCATTGTGACGGACTTCAGATCGGCAAACGGAACATCCAGTAGCAAGTGACCCGACCTGTGTTTATAGTTGCCAGGGTCGGCAATCCACCCAACTAACGAATATTCATGGAACAAATTCTTCTTGGACGTATACCAAGACTTAAATGATTGGGTGCTACTTCTAGCGTCAATCGCATGTATGTCTCCCCAGTCATGATACAAGTCAGCAACTGCCGCATGTTGTTTCTCCAACGCGATGCAACATTCGTTGTCCATGCGCTGTTTTGCATCACAGTAGGCTTTGTAGTCGGGATTGTGCTGAAAGCAGTACAGCCAGCCAGAAATCCAGCGATCAAGCCTTATTGACTTCCTCAACGGTTTTTTATGCATGTGATGTCCCCTGTAAGCAATTTAACCGCAGCATAGCACCCAGAGTAGCTGACACCAGCATAACGCAGCTTACAGGGGCGCTTTGACGTGCTGCTTGCAACTTTGCTGGCGCTGCTTCCAGCGTACTTTACGCAAACATTATCAGTCCGCAGTATGATCACGCATTATCAGCAGCATTTTGACAGGAGCATTGAATGGCAACAAGTATCAGCAGAATGAGTTATGCAAAGTTGATGGCACAGAAGAAGGCCATTGATGATGCTCTGTATGCAAAGCGTGGGGAAGCCGTGCAAGCATTGGCCGATGACTTCGCTAAGAAGCTAAAGGCTGACGGCTTCACCGTGGCCGAAGGTATTGCTGCATTGCGTAGCGCATCAACGCCGAGCAAGCCAGCGAAGAAGATTCGTGCCAAGCGTGGAACAGGACCGAAACGTACTGCACCTGTCAGCATCGACACCGAAGGTAACAAGCCCGGCATCGGTGTGACCTACAAACACCCCACGACAGGTGCACTGTGGACGAAGCAGGAAAAGGGCGCGCCAAAAAAAGACTTCCTTACTTTGATCCAAGCAGGTAAGACCTGGAACGAACTGCGAGCAGTTTGAATTGCTGACGCGGAAATTCTGCCAAAAAAATAGCCGGCCTTGCAGTCGGCTTTTTTGCGCCCAAATTTGGCGGCGGCGACCGTGGCCAGGACGGAAAAAGTGTGGGGCTTGCAGTATGCAGAACAAGCAAGACACGATACGGCATATGGGGCTATATGGCACATAGTGGGCTTGACTGCTTTGCTAATGCTGCTTCCCTGTAGTTATTTGGCGGCAAACTCTATGCTGGCGCAGAAAAAGCATAAATAGTGTTGGGTCAGCAGTGGTTACGGGCACTTTAGCCGATGCGGGCAAAAAGTGTGGGGCTTGTAGTATGCAAGACAGATGAGCCAGAGACAGCACATAGATGGGCTATGTTGATGGTGCTGCTTGAATGCACATGTTGATGTAACTGCTTGATTGAAACTGCTTCCCTGTAGATCAACAAAGAACAACTATAAAGGATATTTGGAATGAAAGAACAACTGACAAAGGCACTGACAAAGAGATTTCCGGCCATGAAGCCTAACATGGCAGACAGATATGCAGGTAAATACACGACTGCTGTGATGACGGAAATTGCTACGCAATACATGTTGGCCGATAAAGACGACATGACAGATGAAATGAGCTTTGCGGCAGACAGAGTGAATGTAGCAAGTAAGCGAGCGAAAATAAATGGCAAGTCAATCTATATTTACAGCATGATGCAATCATGCCCCAGCACATCGCTTGTGGTAGAAACATACAAAGGCAACAGCTTGACGCATCGGGTCAGCAAAGTAATATTCAATCCAAAATACAAGAAGGGAATTATGGAAGAGTTGCGTAGCATGACCGTCGAACTCAATCCGCAATACCTGCAAGACCTGGATGACAAAGCGAACAACAGTGTTGCTGTTGATGTCGAAACACTGGGCAGCTACATAGAGCACACACGGCAAGCACTGACCAATCCACCAAGTCAAGCCTATGCTGACAAGCTTTTGCGTAACCTACTGGTTGCAAACCAATTGCTGGCGCAGGTTAAGGAACAGAACGGTGAGTATTGGGTCGATGAATATTGGGAACCGATAGACAGCGGACGCATACAAGGCCACGGCATCAGCTTGCAACGCATTTCCAAAGAGGTTCGTCATGCTGCACTCGGTCGCTGCCATCGTTATGACTTCAAGGCCGCAAGCTACGCGTTGATGACATCACTTGCACTACAGCTTGATTCAACACTTCAAGTGTCAGTGCTGAAAGACTACATCAAAAATCGCAGTTCAATCCGCAAACGCATTGCGAAAGACATTGGGATAAGTGAAGAGTGGATGAAAAGCATATTTACTTCGATTGGCTTTGGCGCGGAGTTGAAAGACAATCCCTACAGCAGCATTCGTGGGATGCTTGGACAGGAGAAATACCACAAGCTCATTTGCAACTTCGAATTTATGTCAATCAGGCAGCAACTGGAACAGGTCAGCAACACAATACACAAACACAGTGCGTTTCCAGACATAGGCTTTGAGTTTCTTGGTCGTACATACACGCAGATCAATCCAAAGGACGGCAAGAAGCGCACGAAGAATCAGAAGCTTGCGTGGATTTACCAGTGCATGGAGTCACATGCGTTGGGATTGTTTGTGGACATGGTACCGGACGCTTGCAAGATCAAGTTGATGGTGCATGACTGTTTGTATTTGCAGAGTCCATTGTCATCGCAACACTTTGCAGATATACATTGGAAACTATCACAGTCATATCCACTGCTCACCTTTGAACACGATGTCATTGTGCCGATTCATGCGGAAGGGTTCGTCGGTCATGCTGAGCGTGAAATGCTGCAACATGAGCAAGAGCATAAACAGCATATCGCGTCGGAACGTCGTGATGCAGATAAGTTTGCCGCTAAAAACTATGTGCCGATAGGTTCTACTGTTTCTGCGGCACCGTTTGTGGCACCGAAGAAGCAGGTTATGACTCCGTGGGGGCTGGTTGACGCCGACATGCTGAACGACGATTTCGAGAGACAGATGTAGAACTTTTTCAATCCCAAGGTTTGATCGCGCAGTTTAAATTGCTGCTTTTGTACGCTGCACTTGCAACATGCAATCGCTGGCGCGTTAAAACCCGCTACAACGCAAAAATCCCGCTTCGGGTATACATGGGTAGCGAGACATTGAAATTAACGCTTGCAGAGTCAAGCTGCACATTGACCCCAACTGTGGGATTTACGCGACCGTCGGTAGGTTCCAGCAAAACCAAAGGAAAACAGTGAAAACATTGGTCTGTGCTGCAAGTCATTGTTTCATATAGAAACCGTCCACTTTGCCAGGACGATTTAAAGAGGTTGCTCAGACCGAATCAAAGAAAACACACTACAGCTCTGTTTAACTTTGATCCCGGAGAGAACATCATGTCCCAAGCAAAAACACTGAAGCCCCAAGAGTTGCGTCGCGTGCTGGACTACGTTGCAACGCGCAAACATGCTGCCCGCAACAGAGCGATGCTTTTGATGACACATCTTTCCGGAATGCGTGTCGGGGAAGTTGCTGCACTACGGGTGAACGACATTTTGGATGTCGATGGTTCAGTCCGCAGTGAAATCCGCTTGGACGCTGAACAAACGAAGGGCAACTTTGCACGCGTCGTGTTCGTGAGCGAAAAACTGTGTAAGGAACTGACCAAGTACCTGTCGCTGTACCGCCCGGTCAACCAAGAGCAAAAACTGTTCTACACGCAGAAACGCATGAAGGAAGGATTTGACGCGAACACTTTGACGCAGCACTTCTGGCACCTGTACCGCGCAGTCGGCATCGAGGGTGCATCGAGCCATTCCGGTCGCAGGTCGTTCATCACAAACCTTGCCAGCAAAGGCGTCGGCGTTCGTGTGCTCATGTCGTTGGCCGGTCATCGGAATATCTCACCGACGCA
>CAIYGK010000014.1 GCA_903925725.1 uncultured beta proteobacterium
CTCGCCGACGGCGCCAGTGACCTTGCCATCAGCTTGCTGCAACTGCCGCACACGCAGCCGGTGCACCAGTGTGGCGCCGTGCTGTAGCGCGACCGGAATGGTCGAGACCAGCATCGACTGCTTGGCGTTGACCGGGCAGCCGAAACCGCAATAGCCCGAGTCCCAGCAGCCCTTGACGTTGCGCGGGATCACGTGCGACTCCCATCCAAGCTTGTCGCAGCCGCGCTTGAGCACACTGTTGTTGGCGTTGGGCCCCACGGCCCAGGGCGCGATGCTGAGTCGCTCTTCCATTTTTTCAAACCAGGGCTTCATGTCATCGACGCTGTGGCCGATGACCTCGTGCTGCGCCGCCCAATGTTGCAGCGTCGGCTCTGGTGTGCGAAAGCTCGACGTCCAGTTGACCGTGGTCGTGCCACCCACGGTGCGCCCCTGCAAGACGGAAATGGCCCCGTCCGAGGTGGCGCGCGTGGCGGCTTCCTGATAGAGCTCGCGGTAGGCGCGCGCCTCGTCCATATCCTTGAAGCTGTTCGAGGTCCGCAATGCGCCTTCCTCGATCAGCACCACCTTGAGACCGGCGAGACTCAGGATTTCGGCGGCGACGCCACCCCCGGCACCACTACCTATGATCGCCACGTCGGCCTCGATCGTCTGCGCTGCCTTCAAGCTCGCTGCGTCGATGACCTTCCAGCCCGACGCGATCCCCTCGGCGTAAATATCAGAAATGGCCATGATTCTCTTTCATGAGTTGACTGCCTGGTACATGCGCTCCAGCGGCCCCGGGTAGCCGGCGGCGGGCCAGCTGGCCGGTATAACGTAGTAGTTGGCGGAGATCAGCTTGACCAGAACGTTGACACCCGCGTTGAGCGTCTCGAACCGGCTGGCGCGCCAGCGCGTCAGAAACGCCTGCAGGGTCTCAACGCTGGCTTCGCTCCAGCCACCGACACCGGTCAGCAGGTAGCGCAAGGGCGCGATGGCCAGCAGGTCCAGCAGCTTGCGCAGTTCCTGCCGCGCGGCAAGGTCCATGGTGCTGAAAGTGTTGTCGAGATTGCGCAAGACAGCGCTGACCCGTGCAGCCCGCTCGGCGCCGTCCAGGGGTATGAGGTCGATGATGACCGCCGGTGTCAGGGCGCCAAAAAGTTGCAGGTCGCCTTCCTGTAGAAAGACAAAGTTCTTGGCCGGCGATTTTGCTGACTCACCGCATCCACTGAGCACGCCCAGCGTGCCAGCAACGCTCAACGCCAGCGTAAAGCCCGCGCCAACCTTCATGAAGTCGCGCCGCGCCAGCCCCTGAGCGCCGCGCTGCGCGACAGTGTTTGATTCCAATGTCATGATCCGTCCTTTGATCTGCGCATTCCCTGTCACTTGGTGATCGTAGCGCATCAGAACGTGAGCCCAATGTCGGTGCCCAATAGACGAGCCGACGCTATTAATGTCGGTTACCAGTGGCACTTATGCACATCTTGCACGCTGAATGTCTGACGTAACGGCAAACCGTTTACGCCACGCTCACTAGAGCGCCTTCCGCTTCCATCCGTGCAACGATCATCTCGCGCAGCTGGCGCTTGAGTATCTTGCCCACCGGACTGAGCGGAAATTCGGAAACGACTTCCAGTCGTTCCGGCAACTTGAACCTGGCAATATTCTGCTGCTCAAGAAATGCAATCAGCTCCTTGAAGCTCAACTTCTGGCCTTCCTTCAGAACGGCGAAGGCGCACGCCTTTTCCCCGAATACCGGATCAGGCATGGCGACCAGACTGGCCGACTTGACTGCCGGGTGCATCAGGATCAGGTTCTCCACCTCGTCACAGCTGATCTTCTCGCCACCCCGATTGATGAGATCCTTGCGCCGTCCTTCGGTGTAGATGTTGCGGCCCTGTTTGCGCACGATGTCGCCCATCCGGTAGAAACCGTCCAGCGTAAACGCTTCGGCGTTCTTGTCATCTGCCCGGTAGTACCCGCGAATCGTGTACGGACCACGGGTCAGAAGTTCACCCGACTCACCATCAGCTACCTCGTTGCCAAAGTCGTCCACGACCTTGATTTCTTCTTCCTCGCAGACCGGGCTGCCGGAACTGTTCAGCACGAGGTCGAGCGGATCATCGGTGCGGGTCATATTGATCAGGCCTTCAGCCGTACCGTAGATTTCCTGCGGCTTGCAAGCGAATTTCGAGATGATTCGCTGGCGCAATTCCGGCGCCAGGCGAGCACCACCGTTTTGAATGACTTTCAGCGAGGACAGGTTGCAGCCCTGTGGAATGTCAGCCACAAGCCAGTTGGAAATCAAAGGCACCGCAGCAGCAATCACGGTGACCCGTTCGCGGCTCACCAGCGAGAACACTTCTTCAGCCTGGCCCGAAGGTGCCAATACCACGGTGCCGCCGTAGTAGAAGGCGCCGAGAATTCCGGGAGAAGCCAGGTTGTAATTGTGGCCAAGCGGCAGAATGGCCATGAACACGGTTTGTTCATCAAAGTCCGCAGCCTTGCCGCACAGTCGGGCATTGAGCACGTAGTCGTTATGCGTACGCGGAATCAGTTTGGACAGTGCCGTTGTGCCGCCCGACAACAGCATGGTCGCCACGTCGTCCGGCGAAAATTTCACCTCTGCGAGTCGCTGCGCAATAGCAGCCGGATCGCTGGAACCAGCGAGCAGTCCAATGTGAGCCAACTGTCCAACACCCGGCTCACCAAGGACGATCACCGTTTTGAGATCGGGAAATTCCTTCTGCATCTCGGTGGCCATCGGCCGGTAATCGAACTTATGGACAACATCTGGCAAAACATAGGCGACCGCGCCCGAAGCACGAATGAAATGGCGCACCTCGGTGTGGCGGTGAGAGCGCAGTGCCATGACGGGAATGGCTCCGATGCGAACCAAGGCCAGGTAGTAGTGAACGAATTCGGGAACGTTTGGCAACTGCAGGACCACCCTGTCCAGCGGTGCAATCCCAAGTTGCAGGAGACTGGCACCGAGCCGGGCCGAAATGCGATCCAGGTCGGCGTAGCTTTGCCGCAGGCTCCCGGCCACCAGCGCCACCTTGTCGGGATAGCGGGCCACGGTACGGGCCATCATTCCCCAGAGAGTGACGTCCTCCCATAAACCAGCGTGCCGGTAACGCTGCGCGAAATCATCCGGCCAAGGTTTGAAACCAACCAGCATTGTCTCCTCCAGTTCTTATTGCCGGTACTCTATGGATCCGCTATGATTTCGTCAACGAATTATGGTGAATAGAAATATTCCAACTGGAAATAATGCTGGGTCCTTGCTGGACCCCAGTCTGGACCTGAACCTGCTGGCCATCTTCGACGCAGTTTTCAATGAACGGAACATCTCCGTCGCCGCCAAACGCCTGGAACTTGCACAGCCAACCGTGAGCAATGCTCTGAACCGCTTGCGTCGGATTACCGGAGACCAGTTGTTTGTTCGCACGAGTCAGGGGATGGAGCCGACACCGCACGCGGAGCGCATCGCTCAACCTGTGCGGCAGGTGTTGGCGGTATTGCGCAGTACGCTGAATGCACCGCGCCAATTTGACCCGACAACAGCCGAACGAACCTTCACACTGTTCCTGACCGACCTTGGCGAGTCATTCTTCCTGCCACGACTGCTCACCCAAGTCCGCACCCAGGCGCCCGGCGTCAAACTGGTGACCTTGCCCATCCCGGAGCACAATCCACAGGCAGCCCTGGAGAGCGGCGAGGTGGATATCGCCATCGGAAATCTACCCGCACTGACAACCGGCTTCTACCAGCAACGCCTCTTTCGGGAGCATTACATTTGCATTGCTCGCGCTGATCACCCCCTGTTTGACGGTGAAATGACACTCGAGAAATTCAGTCGTGCCTCCCATGCAGTGGTGCTGCCACTCGGTACGGGCCACGGCATCATCGAACAGACGATGCACGAGTTGGGACTTCATAACCAGATCATGCTACGCTTGCAAAACTTCGTGGTCCTTCCAACGGTCGTTGCGAACACTGATCTGCTGGCAATTGTTCCCCACAGCATCGCTGACGAACTGTCAACGAATCACTTATTGAAGCTGATGAAGCCCCCCATTTTTTTGCCCGATTTCGACATCAAACAATGCTGGCACAAGCGGTTTCACACCGATGCGGGCAATCAATGGTTGCGCAAGCAGATTGCCCAGCTCTTCATGCGCCAGCAAGCAAGCCAGGAGACTCTAATTGACTAAACCCGTTGCTCTCATCACCGGCTCGGGCACCGGCGTTGGTGCCGCCACTGCCCTGCTGTTGGCCCGGGAGGGTTACAACATCGTGATCAACTATTCGCGCAGCGAAGCTGAGGCCAAAGCGTCGCAAGCTGCCTGTGACGCTGCTGGCGCCGAAACCCTGCTGCTGCAGGGCGACGTAGCCGACGATGCAGCCTGCAAGGCGCTGGCCCGGGCAGCCATTGACCGCTGGGGACGCATCGATGCGCTGATCAACAACGCGGGCGTCAGCACCTTCACGGGAGCGGCCAATTGGGACGTTCTGGATATGGAAACTTTTGCGCGCATCTATGCGGTTAACACCGTAGGCGCATTCCAGATGGTACGTGCCTGTGCACCCCATCTGAAAGCCGCCAAAGGATCGGTGGTCAATGTGTCGTCGATTGCGGGCTCGCTGGGCATTGGCTCTTCGGTTCCGTACATCGCGTCCAAGGGCGCGCTGAACTCCATGACGCTGTACCTGGCGCGCGCGCTGGCACCCGATATCCGGGTCAACGCCGTGTGCCCGGGCTTGATCACCTCACGCTGGTTTGTTGACGGATTGGGCCAGGCGGGTTTTGAGAAAGTGAAGGCGATGACGGAGGCGAGTTCACCGCTGGAGCGCGCCAGCACGCCGCAGGACGTGGCCGAAGCCATCGTCTGGTTGACCACTGGCGCGCGCACCATGACCGGTGAATTGCTGCTGCTGGACGGCGGAATTCACCTGGGCGCTGGAAGAATCAGCGTGCCGGGACGAACTTCAAGCTGAGTGCGCCAGCAGACGAATCAGCGGGTCTGAAAGCCCTACGATGTGTCTCACCATCCCAACCAGAATGCACCATGACTTACACCGAACCATGCCTCACATCTGAAACACCGCCGATAATGCCGCAAACACGTCAAATCAATGCAGCAGTACTGTCGGAAAAGGCCGTCAAGCACTACCGCAACGCGGCACGCTTGCATGAAATGGGCGATGCCGAGCAAGCGATGATGCATGCAAACATTGCGCGACGACACACCGTCGCAGCCTTGATGGCTTGCGACGCCGACTCCGACCTTTAAGACACCATGGTGATCCGTTGAAACAGCAATTTCCCTCCCGTTACGATGCCCTGAGCAGGGCTTTTCACTGGCTGACGGTCATCGCCGTTGGCATCGCCTTCATCCTCGGACCAGAACACTTTGGTCGACTGGCACGCCAGGGCATAGACCCGGCAAGCCGAAGCGACATTGTCTGGCACGAATCTCTGGGAGTACTGGTTCTGGCGCTCACCCTGCTGCGCCTTCTCTGGCATGCCTTTCGCCCCGCCCCGCCGCAAATCCCGGTGAGCAAGTCCATGCGATTGATCGCCAAGCTGACGCATGTCGCCTTGTGGATGCTCCTGCTGGCGCTGCCGATCACCGCTTTCCTGGCGCTGGGCAGCGAAGGCCACGCGCTGACACTGCTGGGCGGTGTACGCATCGACCAGTTTCCCCTGATC
>CAIYGK010000015.1 GCA_903925725.1 uncultured beta proteobacterium
CAAAACAGGGCGGACAAATGTTTATTTGGCTGCTACGCTGAACCACCATGCTGCGCTGGCACGGCGTGCTGACTGGGCAAGTCATTCAGGGCCGTCACCGCTTCTCCGATATCGGAGATGATGCGCACACCTCTGGGTGGTCTTCTGATGCCCGCCACCCCAGCACCGCCAGCCCAAATCTGAATCTGCGGCGGCAGCAAGCGCCGCAAATGCAACAGGGTCGGCACCAGATCGCGCGCCGGATAAGCAAAGCTGAAGGACAGCGCAACCACATCTGCCTGGCACGAAATAGCGGCCAGCTTCAGATTGCTCAGCGGGATATCCGAGCCAATGTTGATCGTTTTGGCTCCCTGTTCTGCCAGTGCGGCCTCGATCATCAGCAAGCCCAGCAGATGGTGCTCTCCCGGCGCAAGAGCGAACAGCAAGACACTCGGCAAACGTTGCTTCGGTTCGAGCTTGAGGATTTCCGCGTGCAGCAATCTCTCGACCAGGGAACTGCAAAGATGCTCATGGTGAATGTCGATTTCATCGCGACGCCAGGCCTCACCAATACCGACCATCAGTGGGGTGAGCGTATCGCGAACAAACTCAAGCAGTGTTCCTCTGGCCCGCCGCTGCGCCAACATGGCGCTGAGTCCTGTCAGGTCATTGCGCTTGAGTTGTTCGATGAGGGCCTGCGTTGATTCATCCAGGCAGATGACCGGCACTGTCAGGCCCAGATCAAGTTTGAGCTTTTCAAGTTCCGGCGCGGTCTTGCCGACGACCTGACCGGGCCGAAAGCCGGCTTCGAGCAGGCGCTTGATCAACAGAAGCTGGTCGACGGTCTTGCGCGAATAGGCCGCCTTGCCGTCTGCCACACTTTCCACCGGGGGAAAGCCAAAGCGCTGGCGCCACTTCCGCAGTTGATCTTTGCCAAACCCTGTTTCACGCTCGATTTCGGAAACTGAAACAAAAGGTCTGGACAGCCTGTTCAATGCAGACTGGACAGACACCCGCAATGACAGGTCGTGAGCATTCAACGCAAAGTCGTTGTCAGCTATTTCCGTGGTCGCCACAAGAGGCTTTTGTTCACGTCGATGAACGAATGGCTGCGATGGGTCTTGCCCGGTACCTGTCAAAGCGTGGCCTCAAGCTTGAACATCGTCGTGTTCCGCTTGTAATCTTTGCCCGCTGAATTTGAACTGTTTTCGGTAGCTGCGAAGTCTACGCCAATTTTGAGCCAGCGAAACAGTTCATAGTTCGCTCCAAACCCATAGTTCAGCGCGCTGTCAGTGCGGGTTGTTCCGCCAAATTCTGTATTCATCACGCCCAGATTGACGGTGGAGCCAAAGCGCTTGTTCCACTTGTGGTTCCAGGTGAGGTTGGTGCTGGTCACCAGGTTGTAGTCACCAAACCCTGTTGCTTCTGCTGTTGTACGCGAGGCAGAAAAGTCAACCGTGCTGTAAGTCAGCGGTGTCCACTGGACGGTTGCGTCCCAGCTGCTTGTAGACAAGCCCTGCTTGCCGGCGACGTCAAAGTCTTTGGTCAGTTGACCCAGC
>CAIYGK010000016.1 GCA_903925725.1 uncultured beta proteobacterium
AGCTTGTGCTTCTTGACTTCGACCAGCAAGCCCAAGGCGTCGAGGTCGGCGACGACCTTTTTGCGTGCCACAAAGCGGTCCAGACCCAGATAGGCAGCGGGCGCCTGGTCGTTGATCTTGGCATCCAGCGTCAGCACGCCAATGATGGGCAGCTTGTGACGCTGACCGACGGCGTAATCGTTCTGGTCGTGCGCCGGCGTGACCTTGACCACACCGGTGCCGAAAGCCTTGTCCACATAATCGTCGGCAATCACGGGAATGGTTCGATTGCACAAGGGCAGGGTGACGTGCTTGCCAAGCAGGTGCACATAGCGCTCATCCTCCGGGTGCACCATGGCAGCCACATCACCCAGCATGGTCTCCGGGCGCGTTGTGGCCACCACCAGCCCCGCAGCCATCTCGCCGTTAACGAGTTGCGGACCGTCGGCAAACGGATAAAGGATGTGCCACAGAAAGCCGTCTTCTTCTTCGCTCTCCACTTCGAGGTCGCTGACGGCGCTCATCAGCACCGGGTCCCAGTTGACCAGACGCTTGCCACGGTAGATCAGCCCTTGCTCGTAAAGCTGGACAAAGGTCTCGGTGACGGTCTTGGACAGCTTGTCGTCCATCGTGAAGTACTCACGGCTCCAGTCCACGCTGTCGCCCATGCGGCGCATCTGGGTCGTGATGGTGTTGCCGCTTTTTTCCTTCCACTCCCAGACCTTGGCGACAAAGTTCTTGCGGCCCAGGTCGTGGCGGCTGATTTTCAGCTCCTGCAACTGGCGTTCCACGACGATTTGCGTCGCAATGCCGGCATGGTCCGTGCCCGGAATCCAGGCCGTATTGGCGCCAGCCATGCGATGCATACGGGTCAGTGAGTCCATGATGGTCTGGTTGAAGGCATGCCCCATGTGCAGCGTGCCGGTCACATTCGGTGGCGGCAACTGGATGGCGAAAGACGGAGCACCTTCTTTGGGGGTTTTGCTTCCGCGAAAACCGGCTTGGGCGTAGCCCCGGCGCTCCCATTCGGGACCCCAGTGGGCCTCAATGGCGGCGGGCTCGAACGATTTGGACAGGCTGTTCAAGCCAGGTTGGTGGATGGCGTCATTCATGGTGCGTCTGATTTTATCAACCGGGTGATAATGATTCGTCATGCTGATTCTTCTCTCCCCCGCAAAATCGCTGGACTATCAAAGCCGGCTGCCCGAAGTGCCGCACAGTCAGCCGCTGTTCGTCAAGCAATCTGGCGAGTTGATCTCCATCCTGCGGCAGAAATCGCCGCAGCAGGTCGCCAGTTTGATGAGCCTGAGTGACAAGCTCGCGCAACTCAATGTGGCGCGTTATGCGGCCTGGCGTCCGAGGTCCACTGCCAGCAATTCCCGCCCCGCGGTGATGGCCTTCAACGGCAATGTGTATGGCGGTCTTGATGCCAAAAGCCTGGCTGCCGATGAACTTGCATGGCTGCAGGAGCATTTGTGCATTCTGAGCGGCTTATACGGCGTCTTGCGTCCATTGGACTGGATGCAGCCGTACCGGCTTGAAATGGGTACGGCACTGGGGAGTGACGAGGGCAAGAACCTCTACCAGTTCTGGGCCCCACACATTTCAAAGTACCTGAACCAGCGTCTGCGCTCTGACCTGGCACCGATTGTGCTCAATCTGGCCTCACAGGAGTATTTCAAGGCGATAGACCAGAAAGCGCTCAAGGCGCGCGTGGTTGACTGTGTTTTTGAAGAATACCGCGCTGGCCGCTACAAGGTGATTGCCCTGCACGCCAAGCGTGCGCGTGGTTTGATGGCACGCTACGCAGCGCAGCAAAAGGCCTTGATGCCGCAGCAGTTGCAGGGATTTGACATTGAAGGCTACGCCTTTGCGGCAGGTGCATCAGGTCCGCAGCGCCTGGTCTTTCGACGTGGCGGGCCGGTCTCGTGAACCGGGCAGAAGATTCCCAACTTGGCAAGGCATCGAGGTACATTGACCAGTACGATGCTTCACTGCTGTTTCCGATAGCGCGCGCCGGCAAGCGTGCCGAGCTGGGAATCGTGCGCGAGGCGCCATTTCTTGGCGCGGACATGTGGACTGCCTATGAACTGAGCTGGCTTAATTTGCGTGGCAAACCGCAGGTGGCACTGGCGCATTTCACGGTACCGTGTGAGAGCGTCAATATCATCGAGAGCAAGTCGCTCAAGCTCTATCTCAACAGCTTCAACAACAGCCGTTTTGCCAGCCTCGATGCCGTCAAGGAACGTCTGCGCGCCGACCTGAGTGAAGCGGTATGGCGCGGCGCTGGTCGCTCAACGACGATAGGTGTCAGGATCGTGCCGCCCGAACTGTTTGACCGGGAACCGATTTACGAGCTCGATGGTCTGAGCCTGGACCGGCTGGATGTGGAGTGCACCAGCTTCACGCCGGCGCCGGAATTGCTCAAGGTGCTGTCGGACGAAGCGCCGGTGACCGAGGTGCTGGTCAGCAATCTGCTGAAGAGCAACTGTCTGGTCACAGGGCAACCGGACTGGGGTAGTGTGCAGATTAGTTACAGCGGCGCCCCGATCGATCAGGAAGGACTGCTCCAGTACCTGGTGAGCTTTCGCAATCACAATGAATTTCATGAGCAGTGCGTGGAGCGCATCTTCATGGACATCTGGAGGCGCTGCCGGCCCCTCAAGCTCGCTGTCTATGCGCGCTACACACGCCGTGGTGGGCTCGACATCAATCCGTTTCGCACCAGCTCTGCGCAGGCCCTACCGCAAAACACCCGTACTGCGCGGCAATAGCCGGGCCGCTTCGCGAGCTGCCACCAGCCCTTCATCGGTCGGGATCAGCCAGACCTGCACCCGGCTAGTCGGGCTGTGAATGGCCAGAACCTGGTCGCCGGCAGCCTGCTGGTTTAACACCGGGTCGAGTTGCAGCCCGAGCCACGACAGACGCTCGCAAACCTGAGCACGCAGCAGCGCGTCGTGCTCGCCAATGCCGCCGCTGAAACTCAGCACATCCAGACCTCCCATACAGGCCACCAGCGCGCCCGATTCGCGCACGATGCGGTGCGTGAACTGGTCAATGGCCCGTTGCGCCGGTGCACTGCCATCAGCACGCAGCGTGCGCATGTCGGCCGAGATGCCGGAGACACCGAGCAGGCCGCTTTGCTTGTAGAGCAGGGTTTGCAATCGCTCAAAGTCCCAGCCCTGTTGCAGGAGATAGAGCACGACGCCCGGATCGAGCGAACCGCAACGGGTGCCCATCATCAGGCCGTCCAGCGCAGAAAAGCCCATGGTGGTGGCATAGCTGCGGCCGTCCAGCGCCGCACACAGGCTGGCGCCGTTGCCCAGATGCGCCATCAGCACGCGACCTGCGGCCAGCGCACTGCGCTGCTGCAAGACACCCATCACGTACTGGTAGGACAGTCCATGAAAGCCGTAGCGTCGCACCCCTTGCGCTGCGAGCCAGGGCGGCAAGGCAAAGTTGTAGTCGACCGGGTCCAAGGTGGCGTGAAAAGCGGTGTCAAAACAGGCGATCTGCGGTATTGCCGGAAAGGCCCTTTGGAACGCGCGGATGCCTTGCAGATTTTGCGGCTGGTGCAGTGGCGCCAGCGAATTGAATTTTGCAAGCTGCGCCAGGACCTTGTCGCTTACCAGCACACTGGCACTGAAATGTTCACCGCCATGGACCACGCGGTGTGCAACGGCTTGCAAAGTGGGCAGGGCGGCGTTGGCCGCAAGCAGTTCGCCCAGGCAGCGCAAGGCCTGCGCAAAGTGGTCTTCCTGCGTGATGGGCAATGCCCGACTTTGCCGTTGAGCTTCGAACGTCCAGTCCAGCATGGGGACGCCACCCGGCTCCAGACCCTGGATGCTGCCGGTGAGCAGACTGCCCTGAACCGCCCCGTCAAGCAGGGGATAGAGAGAAAATTTCAGCGTCGAAGAGCCGGCATTGACGGCAAGGATCGCCATAGCCCCCGCCTTACCAGACCTGGCGCGGCTGGTCGCGCTGAGCGCTGTGCGCTGCCAACTGCGCCAACAGTGCAGAGGCGACCCGGTTCATCGGCCCATCGGCACGGCTGGTCAGGGCGATCGGCACCCGTGCTCCCAGCACCAGCCCGGCACCGCTGGCGCCCGCCAGATATTCAAGTTGTTTGGCCAGCATATTGCCGGACTCCAGATCCGGCACCGCCAGAATATCGACATCACCGGCGACCGAGGACTTGATGCCCTTGATCTGCGCTGCGTGGGCCGAGATGGCGTTGTCGAAAGCCAGCGGGCCATCGAGCACACCGCCCTTGATCTGACCGCGCTCGGCCATCTTGCACAACGCTGCAGCATCCAGAGTGGAGGGGATATTGGGGTTGACCGTTTCCACCGCCGACAAAATGGCGACCTTGGGCAACTTGACACCCATGATGCGGGCAAAGTCGATGGCGTTCTGGATGATGTCAACCTTCTCTTCCAGCGTCGGGTGGATGTTGAGCGCGGCGTCGGTGATGAGCAAGGGCTTGCTGTAGAGCGGAATGTCAAAGCGGAACACGTGCGACATGCGCCTGCCGGTGCGCAGGCTGCGTTGCGCGAGCACAGCATGGACCAATTCATCGGTATGCAGACTTCCCTTCATGATGACGCTGACCAGGCCTTTGACCGCCAGGTCCGCGGCCTTCTCTGCAGCGGCATGACTGTGCGGCATCGAAACGATCTCGATTCCCTGAAGATCGATGCCGGCTTGTTCGGCCAGATGGCGGATGCGCTTTTCCGGGCCAATCAGCACCGGCTCGATCAGGCCATAGCGGGCCGAGTCCATGGCGCCGCTTAGCGACCCGGCGTCGCAGGGATGCACTACAGCGCAGCGTACCGGCGTCAGACCATCGCCCAGGGCCAGCAGTTCCTTGAAGCGGGCCTCTGGATCAAACAACTGGATTTGCGGTGCATTGATGTGCGCCAGGCGAACCTTTTCAGTTGGGGCCAGCACACGCGCCGTGCCATGCAGCACGCGTTCACCCTTTTGGTTGAGCACCTGGCAATCGAGCTCAACGCTTTTCTTGGCGTCGTCCTTGCTGACTACAGTCGCAGTCACGGTCAGCGTGTCGCCGACGCGCACCGGCTTGGTGAAGTGCAGCACCTGATCGAGGTAAATCGTGCCGGGGCCGGGAAACTGCGTTCCCAGCAATGCCGAAATCAGGGCGCCGCCCCACATGCCGTGCGCAATCACGCCATGAAACAGCGTGTCATTGGCGTACTTCGCGTCCAGATGAGCGGGGTTGGTGTCACCCGATACGGCGGCGAAAGCCTGAATGTCAGCCAGCGTCAGCGTGCGCAGCAGGCGGGCACTTTGGCCCAAGGTGATTTCGTCAAAAGTGACGTTTTCAACCAGATCAGTGTTCAGAGGAAAATTCATAATGCCTCAAGTATCTACGGGAAAACCCTAGGTCCCGAGCAGAGCAGGCACTATTTTTTGACGCGGATCACTAAATTTGCTTACGCGAGGTCCCGAAAGCCGCGCAATGCCTGCAGCGGCGCAAATTCGGCGCTGCGTTTGCTCTTGAGTGCCACAACCGCTTCCATCACGTTCTTGTTGCTCCAGATGGCGCCCTGCAACCAGCCCATTTGCTTGAGCGACTCGTCCACTGAGTGGTCCCGTGCGTAATGCACGGCCTGCTTGGTGCCCCAGATTGCCACCGGCGGCTTGTTGGCAATCTCGGTGGCGCATTGCATGGCGGCAGCGAGCATGGCCTCCGGTGTGTCGAACACCTCGTTGACCAGACCGTAGGCAAGCGCCTTCTGCGCGCTCAGACGGCGCCCGGTGTAGGCCAACTCCTTTACCACGGCCAGCGGGATCAGCTTGGGCAGGCGTTGCAGCGTGCCAACGTCGGCCACCATGCCGATGTTGATCTCCTGGATGCAGAAGAAGGCGTCGGCTGTGGCATAGCGCAGGCAGCAGGCCGTCACCATGTCCACCGCACCACCGATGCAGCCGCCCTGGATGGCCGCAATCACCGGTATGCGTAGCGTTTCGAGCTTGGTGAAAGTCGCCTGCATATCGCTCAGCAGGTCGAACATGGCGGCTCGGCCCTGCGGGGTCTGGTCGTCCATGGTGATGGCTCCGGCAAAGGTCTCCAGCGCCATGCCGGCGCTGAAATGCTTGCCGGTGCTGCTGATCACAAGAACCCGGGCATCTGCATCCTTGTGCAGGGTGGTCAGAACTTCGTCAAGCTCGCGCCAGAAGGTCGGCCCCATGGTGTTGAAGGCGGCGCCCTGGTTCAGTACCAGATGCGCAATATGGTTTTCAGTGTTGAGCGAAAAACAGTTCATGATTGAGTTCTCCAGACCGTACTGTAAGGCCAGTCGATCAAAAAAGTTGGCCCGTGGTGTCGTGCAGGGCTGTGCCAGATTGGCCCCGCTCGATAGCGTTGACCTCGTCGGTCTTCGCCAGCGAACCCACACGCACGCCCAGCAATCGCATCGCCTGCGCCAGTGGCACGCGTTTCAGGCAAAGGCCGGCCGTGTGCCGGATGGCCCGGGCGTCGGCCGTGTGAGCGTCGATCGTCTGGTCGCGGGTCACGCTATGGAAGTCGGCGTAGCGAATCTTGATACCAATGGTCTTGCCGACGTAGCCCTTGCGCTGCAAGTCATCGGCCACCTGCTCGCACAGGCGGGTAAAGATGGCGCCGAGTTCGGTTTTGTCGCGCAGCGCGTGCAGGTCGCGCTCGAAGGTGGTTTCGCGGCTGATCGACACAGGCTCACTCTCCAGAACCACCGGCCGCTCGTCAAGGCCGCGCGCTGCGTTGTACATCCAAGCGCCGGTCTTCTGACCAAAGTGATCGATAAGCCAATCCGGTTCCTGTTGCGCCAGATCGCCTATGGTTTGAACGCCCAGGCTGCGCAGCCTTTCATCGGCCTTGGGCCCGATGCCGTTGATCTTGCGGCATTGCAGTGGCCAGATCCTGCTTTGCAGGTCTTCTGCGTAGATGACTGCGATGCCCTTGGGCTTGTTGAATTCGCTGGCCATTTTTGCCAGCAGCTTGTTGGGTGCAACGCCGACCGAGCAGGTCAAACCCGTCTGTTCAAAGATGGTTTTCTGGATCAGGCGCGCAAGTACTCGCCCGCCCTCGCGCTGGCCGCCGGGTACGTCGGTGAAGTCGATGTACACCTCGTCCACTCCACGGTCTTCCATCAGCGGCGCTATGTCCGTGATGATGGCCTTGAAGGCCTTGGAGTAGCGCCGGTACTCTGCAAAATCCACTGGCAACAAAAGGGCTTGCGGACACATCCTGGCCGCCTTCATCAGCCCCATGGCCGAGCCCACACCAAACTGGCGGGCCGCGTAGGTGGCCGTGGTGATCACGCCGCGCCCGGTGTAGTCTTTCAGGAGCGGGAATTCGCTGACCGGGATCTTGTGCAGGGGGCGCTCCTGGAGCGCGGGGTCAAAGGCTTCGTCAACCTTGCGCCTGCCGCCACCAATGACCACCGGCAGG
>CAIYGK010000017.1 GCA_903925725.1 uncultured beta proteobacterium
GTGCGCACTCTTCTGGCGTCTGAAACAGCGGACCAATATCAACATCAAAGCCGAGATCTGCGAATGCGGTAGCAACCACTTTGGCGCCCCGGTCATGGCCGTCCTGGCCCAGCTTGGCAATCATCACACGCGGACGCCGACCGTGTTCCTGCGCGAACGCATCGATTTCTGCCTTGAGTGCATCCCAGCCTTCGGCCGAGTCATAAGCTGCTGCATACACGCCGGTCACCTTTTGTGTGTCGGCGCGGTGGCGCCCGTAAACCTTTTCCAACGCATCGCTCACCTCACCCACGGTGGCACGCAAGCGAACCGCCTTGATGGCGAGATCGAGCAGGTTGCCGGAATTGGTCTGCGCCGCCGCCGTGATGGCTGCAAGTGCCGCCTTGACAAGCGCGTCATCGCGATTTTTCTTGATGACATTCAAACGGGCAATCTGTCCTTCGCGCACAGCCACATTGTCGATATCCCGGGCATCGATCTCGCTCTCGGTCTTGAGCCGATATTTGTTGACGCCAACGATGACATCTTTACCGCTGTCGATGCGAGCCTGCTTTTCGGCAGCGGCGGCTTCAATCTTGAGCTTGGCCCAACCACTGTCCACCGCTTTGGTCATGCCGCCCATGGTCTCGACTTCCTCAATGATCTTCCAGGCTGCGTCCGCCATGCCCTGCGTCAGTTTTTCCATCATGTAGGAGCCAGCCCATGGGTCAATCACGTTCGTGATATGGGTCTCTTCCTGAATGATGAGTTGGGTGTTGCGGGCAATGCGCGAACTGAACTCGGTCGGCAGTGCAATCGCTTCGTCAAAGCTGTTGGTATGCAGACTCTGCGTGCCGCCAAACACGGCGGCCATCGCTTCGATGGTGGTGCGCACGACGTTGTTGTAAGGGTCCTGTTCGGTCAGACTCCAGCCACTGGTCTGGCAATGGGTGCGCAGCATCAGGCTCTTGGGTGACTTGGCCTCGAATCCCTTCATGATGCGGCACCACAGCAGACGCGCGGCACGCATTTTGGCGACTTCGAGATAGAAGTTCATGCCAATCGCCCAGAAGAACGAAAGGCGCCCGGCAAAGGCATCGACGTCCATGCCCTTGGCAATCGCTGTCTTCACATACTCCTTGCCATCGGCCAGGGTGAATGCCAGTTCCAGCGCCTGATTGGCTCCGGCTTCCTGCATGTGGTAACCGCTGATCGAAATCGAGTTGAACTTCGGCATGTTTTTGGCCGTGTACTCGATGATGTCGCCGATGATGCGCATGCTCGGCGCTGGCGGATAGATGTAGGTGTTGCGCACCATGAACTCTTTGAGAATGTCGTTCTGGATCGTGCCCGAGAGTTTGTCCTGGCTCACACCCTGCTCTTCCGCCGCAACGACATAGCCAGCCAACACTGGCAATACCGCACCATTCATGGTCATGGACACACTCACCTTGTCCAGCGGTATCTGGTTGAACAGGATCTTCATGTCTTCGACTGAATCGATCGCCACACCCGCCTTGCCAACGTCACCCGTCACGCGCGGATGGTCACTGTCGTAGCCGCGGTGCGTTGCCAGGTCAAAGGCGACACTGACGCCCTGTCCGCCGGCCGCCAACGCCTTGCGGTAGAACGCATTGGATTCCTCGGCCGTTGAGAAGCCAGCGTATTGCCGGATCGTCCAGGGGCGCACGGCGTACATGGTGGCCTGAGGCCCGCGCAGATAGGGCTCGAAGCCGGGCAAGGTATTGGCGTAAGGCAAGTCCTGGGTATCGGCCGCCGTGTAGAGTGGCTTGACCGTGATGCCATCCGGCGTCTGCCAGTTCAGGGTGTCCAGGTTGCCGCCCGGTGCAGATTTCGCGGCCGCTTTGCTCCACGCCTCAATGCTGGCAAGCTGAAATTCAGTGTTTTTTGATGTCATGACGGTTCAGGCCCCGATGCAGGCTGCGATGAAGAGGTGCTAGTTTACGTTATTTATAATTATTGATTCAAAATATTATTTCAAGCTTACAATCGCAACCATGACAGCGCCTTCGCTTTCACCTCATGCGCTTTATGAAGAAGTCGCTGAACTATTGCGTCAGCGCATTTTCAAGCGCGAACTCACACCCGGTAGCTGGATCGATGAGCTCAAGATTGCGGAGGCCTATGGTATCAGCCGAACGCCTTTGCGGGAAGCTCTCAAGGTACTGGCGGCCGAAGGACTGGTTACCATGAAAGTGCGCCGCGGCGCCTATGTGACGGAGGTCTCGGAACGTGACCTGGCCGAGGTCTACCACCTGCTCAGCCTGTTGGAATCCGACGCTGCCAGTGCCGTTGCCAGCAGTGCCAGTGACGCCCAGCTGGAAGTCCTCAAGTCATTGCACCAGGAATTGGAAGCCGCGGCCCGACCAGAGTCACAGGACAGGGCGCGCTTTTTTGAAGTCAACGAGCGCTTTCACATGCTGCTGCTCGAAATTGCCAACAATCGCTGGCGCGATCAGATGGTGGCGGACCTGCGCAAAGTCATGAAGCTCAATCGCCACAATTCATTGCTCAAGTCAGGACGGATTGAAGAATCCTTGAACGAGCACCGCACCCTGATCTCTGCCATCTGCGCTCGCGACGCCGCACTGGCTATGCAGCGCATGCAGGAACACTTCAAGAACGGCCTTGAAGCCGCCAACTAGCGCGGACCTCAGAAAGCGTAGTACGGACCGGTACCCAGGCTTGAAGCTTGACCCTCAATCCCCATCAACACGCGACGGCCGTAAAAAAACGGCAGCCCCCAGTCAAAACTGGTGGCATCGCCCATAGGTCCTGCCAGGTTCGGAAAGACAGTCTTGCTTGGGTCGCCAAACATCGTCGAAGCGTCGCCAACTGTAAATGAAACTGAAGATCGCACAGCGTTGGCGCCGACAAGAGTCGCCGACACAGTGGTGAGCGTGGCCGGACAGTAGAAGCCCAGGCTGCTGCCAAGACACGCTGGAATCGAACGCGAATCGAAGAAGAGCCCGTTGGACCCGGTGTCCAGAAAACTGTTGCCCATGCTTTGCCCACCTAACACAGTGGTGAAATAACCTGTGGCACCGGTGGTCAATGCCAGCACCGTGCCTGTCTGATTGTTGGATTGCGTACCAATGCCAAAGATAAGCGAACCGGTCAGGCGCGTCGCGTCGCCTGAACCCGCTGCGGGCAGGTCAATCAGAATGCCGTTGTTATCGGTGGCAAACAGGGGCACCGGGTTCTTCAACTGCTGCGCCAGGCTCGCCTTTGCGCCAACAAAGCTTGCGCAACTCGCATTGCTGCAGGTGTAATAGGAGCCGTTGTGGGTGATCGCCGCGCAGTCGGCGCCACAGTCTTCCTTGAACAAGCTCAGCCCCAGAATGCCATTGGCTCCAAGATTGGAAGTTGCCGTCATCGCTGTCGCACCGATCGAACAAGCGCTGGGCGCATTACCAACAGTCGGATCAGCGATGACTTGAATCGGCACACTCGAAGCGGTCTTGCCCCCAAGCACAATATCAGCCAGCACCAGCGGCCCCCAGGCGAAGGTGTTGTCGACAAACTGGACGCAGCTGAGCAATGGGAATCCGGCGCTACCCGTGACCCGGCGCAGATTCAGTGCAGGTTTGACCACCGAGGACAGGAGTCTCAGTCCGATGGAACCGGTGTCAACCAGAACGTGATCGATAGTCTGGCACTCAGTGCTCGCGGGACGACAGATTGTTACGTCCACGTACAGACGGTTGACGTTGTAGCCAGCGTCGACAGGACCCGCATCAACCACAACGGGAATCACGTTGTTTGAAGTTACGGGGACTGGAGGAGTTGGACTCGGAGTCGGGGTCGGAGTCGATCCACCACCTCCTCCACAAGCACTTATCAGGACGGCAAGCAGCGCCGCGCCTGCGCCAAGCAAGAATCTTCTACTGCAGCACATCGTTGATATTGACCCCGGCCGGGATCAGCTCAGGTACATAGGCGTAGCCAGAAAAACTTCGCATCCTTCCGCCCGATCTGACCACCAGCTTGTTGCTGATCACATTCACGGGCGGGCCACGTTTTCCCAATGCACGAGCCTGGTCGGTTTCCAATTTGTAGCCGCTGAAAAACTCACCTAGCAGCAGGCTCAGGTCCGGTAGCACGGGCCCACGCCAGCTCACCGCAAATACCAGTCCCGCCGGCGTTGCGTATTCCTGCACCAAGGTGCCATTCTCAAGTTGCTGCGGATGCGAGGTGTAAAGGCCGGAGCCAGCAGCGGAAGTCGCTGCAAGGACCCTGGCCGCAGGTGCGGCCGTCGAAGTAGCAGGTGGCATTGCCGCAGTAGGCGCTTGCCCAAGCGCTGCCAGCGCCTGCGCGGCACTCAGCGCCAGCGTCAAACACAGCAAGCGCGCTGTTAAGTGACGTTTCAAGATCGGTCGTTTCAAAGCAAAACAGGTTGTCCGCATGGTCTGCCCGGAGGGGATCGAACCCCCGACCCACAGCTTAGAAGGCTGTTGCTCTATCCAACTGAGCTACGGGCAGAGATCGAGAGAAAAA
>CAIYGK010000018.1 GCA_903925725.1 uncultured beta proteobacterium
CGCTGCGCCAGCGCTCCAATGTCGCCTCACTCATCCGCCAGCGTTCGGCCAGCTCTTTTTGACTCAGGTGAATGACTTGCATGGTGGTTTTTCTCCGTTTTGAGTAAAAACCAATGAAGGCGTGGTTCTGGCCGTAAGTCAAGTTGCAGGCTTTGTGACACCATTTGTGTACCCCTTAGGCCACCGAGGCCAACACTGAGGCCATGGGCATGCAGGAGTCGGCCATTGCGCGGCTCTTGGGTCGATTTTTTGTTGCTGGACTCAACTAAAGTGCAAAAATAAATTCGTTTTTGGAAGAAATGGTGCAAAATAGCTGTTTATTAATTCTATCTAGAGGGTTTTATGTTGCTTGACTTCAGAGTCAAAAACTTCCGCTCCTTGCGAGATGAGCAGACCCTGAGCCTCGTTGCCGCCAAGGACAAGTCGCTGCAAGAGCTCAACACCATGGCATCGGGCATCAAGGCTGCGCCGACGCTCCTTCGCAGCGTGGCCATCTACGGGCCAAATGCGGGTGGCAAATCCAACCTCATCAAGGCGTTGCAGTACATGCGCGCCGTGGTGGCTGAGTCTGCGTCCGTGATGCAGCCTGGCCAAACGTTTAACGTTCAACCCTTTCGGTTTGAAGCCGCATCGGTAGCCCAGCCAACAGAGTTTGACGTTTCGTTCGTCCTCGATGGTGTTCGCCACCAGTACGGCTTTGAGCTCACAGCCCAGCGGATCACCCGGGAATATCTGCTTGTTTACAAGGCTTTTAAGCCTCAGCAATGGTTTGAGCGTCATTACGATGATGCAAGTGGCAAGGACGTCTACGATTTTGGTACCGGCCTAAAGGGGCCAAAGTCTGTTTGGGAGGGCGCGACGCGTCCCAACGCACTGTTCCTGTCCATGGCGGTACAGCTCAACAGTGAGCAACTGCAGCCAGTGTTTGCTTGGTTTGTGAACCAACTGGCCATCTTCAATGAAATCACCCCCCTAGGCCAGCATTTCTCGGTTGAGATGCTGCGCAAGCCTGATGGCAAGCGCGCAATCTGCGACTTTTTGACTTCCGCCGATATCAGCATTTCTGACATCGAGGTTGTGACCCGCAAGGTGCCGGGTCAAGCTGTTCATTTTGATATGGCGGCAGGTAAAACAGAGGTTCGCAACGAAGAGCAAGAAGTTAACGAGTTGCTGTTTCATCACGTCACCGACCAAGGTAAAGCCGTGTTCAGCTTGGGGGATGAATCGATGGGAACCCGCAATCTGCTTTTCCTGACAGGGCCAGTGCTGGACATTCTGGATAAGGGAATGGTGTTGGTGGTCGATGAGTTGGACAGCAGCTTGCATCCGCTGTTGGTGCGCCGACTGGTGGAGCTTTTTCAGAACCCTGCGGTTAATAAGAAGGGAGCCCAGTTAATTTTCACGACCCATGACACCTCTTTGTTGGATCCGGATTTATTCCGGCGCGATCAAATTTGGTTTGTTGAGAAAGACCGAGACCAGGCTTCAAAGCTTTACCCGTTGTCAGATTTCAGTCCTCGCAAAAATGAGGCGCTTGAACGCGGGTACTTGATGGGACGTTACGGCGCACTTCCGTTTCTCGGTGATTGGGGCGGTTGATATCCATGGCCCGCGACAACTCACCCAAAATCCGACAGCGCGCTCAGCTCGAGCGTAAACAGACTCAGCGCGCCAGCTACGACCGCGTTTTGATCGTGTCCGAGGGTAGTAAGACTGAGCCGCTTTACTTCAAGGAAATTAAGAACGCGCACAGATTACAAACGGCGAACGTTGAAGTTCACCCCAGTGCCCTCGGAACTGAGCCCATCCAGGTGGTGCGATATGCAAAGCAGCTGTTTGAGGCAGGGGATCCACATAAGCGCGTTCGCGCCAGAGCCTTTGAGAAGGTCTTTGCGATTTTTGACCGTGATGAGCACAAGACATATTTTGATGCCCTCAAGCTTGCGGAGTCGCTTGATGGCAAGCTCCGCAACGATGTCAAACAACCGGTTGAATTCAAGGCCATCGCGTCCGTGCCTTGTTTTGAGCTGTGGCTATTGCTGCACTATGAGGACATTCGGCATCCGCTTCACCGCGACGAGGTTCTAACGCGCCTCAAACAGCACATTCCTAGCTATGACAAGGGCGCTGGCGGTAGTTTTTCCACGACCAGGGGAAGCCTGGATATTGCCAGCCAGCGTGCACGGAATTTGGCTGCGCTTAGCACCGCGTTCGATGACACCGAGCCATCCACCGATATCGTTGAGTTGGTCGCATTGCTGATTGCGTTTGGCAAGTAGCTGGGTTGATGTCGGTGATCGGCATGTGGACGCCGGTTCAAGGGTGATTCACGAAATTGAACCGCCGTCCGCAAATCGATAGAATTGAGTGCATTGAAATGGCTGGTCCCGGTGTGAATTGGCGTAGGAATTGGGGATAGCTAGCGGTGGCTAGTCAGGACCGGAGATCGCTATTCCCAGTTCGTTTGCCCTCTGGTAGCACCCCACCACCATTCACAAGGGCTCGGAAAATCTCCGGGCCCTTTTTCTTACCTGAAATCCCCGCGCCACGCGGGGTTCCGGCCACCTGTGCTGCGGGTGGGATGCGGCCAGTTCACTCGA